>CAZAFS010000353.1:0-4068 GCA_964484165.1 uncultured Opitutaceae bacterium
TCACGGCGGTGGCGTCGCGCAGCACGCGGTATTCCGCCCACGGCCAGTACAGCCATTTCTTCATGTGTTTGAGCGGGTACGTCCGTTTGAACCACGGATCCAACATGCCGTGCGTGAAGACAAAATAGGGCGTGGACGCTCCCTGCAGGGCGCGCCAGACGCCGAATGAACTGTATTGCCAGATCCCATTCACAATCACCACGTCGTAGTCACCGCGATGGGCCCGCAGCCACGGCACGTATCGCGGCGAATACCCGTAGGGCAGCCAGCCCGGCCCAAGCGCATGGCAGCGGATCGGGCAGTCCCGCACCCAGGGGCGGCCGGGGGCGTCGAGCGACGCCACTTCGATCCAGTGGCCATGCTGCTGGTTGACCAAGGACATCTGTTTGACGCCTTCAATTGGGCCGCCACCGGCAGGATTGACGGAGTGAATTGCGTGAAGGATGCGGTAGCCCACAGGATTGATTAGTCGTTGTTAGGACGCTGTTACTCGTCAGCTTCGGCGGACTTGCCCTCCCGCGCGATCCAAGCAGGCCATGGGGCCGTTAGTCAGACGAACCGTGGTCTCGAGCTTGGCTCGGCCAGATAATAGCGTCACATCACGAATCAGACCGTCATCGCTGGCTGTAATCAGGTGATCCAAAAATTCGCAGGCAGAACCCAGCGCATTGCTGCAAACCTTCGTGTTATCGAAACCGTGAAAGCGCCCATCGCCTTCTCCTCCGGGAGTCGCGTCACGAATCATCCAACCATTCTTGCGCGCATTGGCGCTTTTTTGCGGCAAGAGAATCCTCGCAGCCACTGCGCTCTGCCCTCTGCTCACTGCCAGCTGGCCTCTGACCTTTGATTACTGACCTCCTTCCCCCGCCGTAGCTCCTCTGGAGCAAAGGCGGGGTCCCCTGCTCTCTGCATTTCAGCATTTCCCCTGCATTCCATCCTCCGACATCCCTTTTCAGCATCCTGGCTTCCCGGCTTTTTCTGGTGATTTCCTACCGCTGGCCTGTGCCATCTCGCGCATCTTCAATTAAACCATAAACTCATAGTGCGCGACGTTGACGCAGTATACCCATCCGGGGCGGCCCTAAAAAATCCGATCGCCCGACATAGCCATACAAGAAACGGGCAAGCAGCCAACCGAGCAGGCGCTCCAAAAGCGTTTTCAACACCGCGATGCGTGCCCGTCGCCTGCCACACATCGCGCCATCCGCAGGGTTGCTCTACCGGGCGTGAAAGCGCCTATAATCCCCCACATGGTGAAGAGAGGTGCGCGGCGCTGTGGCCCACCAAACCTGCGTAATCCGGCCTCGCTGATCTTCGCGAAACAACCCGCTTGCGCTTAGGGTCGAAGCACATCGTCACGAGCCCCGCTCCAATCCCTCGTAGCGGAGGTTCGGTTCATCTTTATATTGATCATGAACTCGTGGTAGGCGCGCAGCACGGCATAGTCCAACCCCGGCTTGCCGTTCATAAAAGCCGCGTTTGGGGAACGTTGGTGTATAAAAGATGCCGCGGTGGCCAAAAGGGCAGCCGTGACGAGATTGCTCGTCCGTACTATTGCTCTTGATGCGGAGTCGCCGCTGACCAATCGCGAACGATGCGTTTCAGTGGTTGAGTGATGGTCCTGGCCGAATCGGTCAATCGACCAGGGATCGCGAGAAAGTTATTGAGCGCGTCGACACAGAACACGTGATAGTCGTAGCTGATCAAGAGGTCGATAGCCTCCACGCGATGGCACTCAAAAACAAAGATGGTCCTTCCCTGCCTCAACAAGGCTGCCGCACCTTGAAATACGAGCGCCTCGGCCTCTTCAACGTCGATCTTCACTAAATCTGGAAGTGGCTCTCCTGCCGCTATCAAAGCATCGACCGTCGTAACCAATACCCGGATCTCGTGGCTCAGACCATAAGTTTGCGCAATCGCCTCCGGACCACTTGTGACGTAGATCTCCTTCAGTTGGCTGGTGGCACCGCTTTTGTCATCTACGATGAAAGCCAGCTCGCCGCACCGATTGGCCACTGCTGCATTGACGAGGCGGACGTGATCTAGCCTGTTTTTCCAAATAGTGGAACGCAGGAGTTTCGCGTTCAACGGGAGCGGCTCTACCAGCACAGCACGGGTAAGCCCGGAGCGCGCGTTCACGAGCCAGCAAAACCAGCCAACGTTAGCGCCCAAGTCCCAGAACACCTTGGGCTGATAGACGCAGCAGAGCTGTTCGAGTAACTGGTTTACCTCCAGCTCCTTGGGCAGCGATTTCAGCAGCCACGGCATGTCGCGAAACCACATCGCGCGAAACACAATCTCGAGCGATTCGGACTTCACCCAGACGGGAAAATCAAACGACGAAATAATGCGATGCAACCACCGGCACCGACGAATGCGCCATAGCGGATGAAAGCGATTTCGAATCGCGGTCAATAAGCGCTCGGAAAGGCTGGCATTTATGATCGTCGGCGACATCCACTGTGTTTCAGCTCTCGCATTTTGAGGTGAATCAGAAATTCATAGTAGCCGAGAAGCACCGAGTAGTCGAACCCCGGTCGACCATCAAGAAAGCCGCGTTTGACCACATAGGCGTGAAAAAAACGCAGCAGTGGCCAGCCCGGCACCGATGACGCTGCACGTTTGAGCGACTTGTTTCGCTCTGAAGCGTGCCGGCTGAAGAACGCGCGCCATTCGACCTTATGCGCGGCGCGGTCGGCGGCTTCGAGGTCGGAATACTGGTTATGACGCTCCAGCCAGTGTCGCCATCCTTTGCTGAAGGCATGGTGTAGGTAGGGTTCCTTTATATAGTCCAAGCGACCCTTGACATTGTTTTCTTTTTGCCCGTGCCCGACGTCGATGAAGTTCACCCGCCCGCGTCGCAGCAACCGCAATTGCCATTTCGGAAAGGAATCCGAGTGTTTCAGCCAACGCCCCCCAAGCATCATTTTCCAGCAGCAGTAGAAGCCGGCGACATCGTCCGGCGCCGCGCGCACCGCGGCAGCCACCGCTGCTGCAAACGCCGGCACCGCCTCCTCATCCGCATCTAGAAACAGCACCCACGCATGGCGCAACTCGCAATGGTCGAGAGCCCAGTTCCGCTGCCCGGCGAAACTGTCAAACGGCCGGTGGTAGAGTCGGGCCCCTAGCTGGAGCACGAACTCGCATGTGCGATCCGTGCTCCCAGAATCGACCACATGTGTGTCATCGCACCACGCCAGCGCCTGAAGGCAACGAGGCAGGTCCTGTTCTTCGTTTTTCGTCAGGATGATGGTAGAGAGCATTTGGGTGGACGGGGTGGTGGCCGTGACCTCAGCCGTCAGAGAGCCAGCGGCGGATAATTTGTCTCGATTCAAGGTGGTTCCCGGCTGCATTCCCGGGCCGGGTTTCCGGCTACGGTTGTGCCATCGGCGACATCACGAGTGACCACGCTGCAGGCTCCGATAACGGCTCGCTCGCCGATCGAGACACCCGACAGGACGAACGCTCGCGCGCCAATAAATGCCCGTTGGCCGACCACGATTGGCGCGGTCAGCAAGGGCAGGGCCGGATCAGCGAAATCGTGGGTGCCCGTGCACAGGTAGGCCTCCTGCGCCACCACGGCCTGCCCGCCGATGGTGATGCGATCCAAGCTGTAAAGATTGGCCCGGTCGCCCACGCAAGCACCGTCATGCAGTTCGATGTTCGACGGAATCTGAATGCGCGCGCGCTGATGCACAAACGGGCGGCCGTGGATCCTGGCCCCGAAAATCCGCAGGATCAACAGCCGCCAAGGATTGAAGGGCTTGGGCGTCCAGACACACAACAACATCCACGCGCCCTCCCAGATCAAAAGCTTAAACCGGGTTTTACGCGGCCACGGCGAGGCGCCGCGGGCCGCGGCCGAGCTGGCATGTCGCGTAAACCGTGACTCATTCATGACCATGTTCATTTTTCGCATATTAGCGCGAAATCCTCCAGAAATCCCTCCGCAATCCGTCCGGGAGCATGGGTCATCCTCACCCGCGAAGCGTTCTCCGCCAGCACGCGCACGTCGCCTCCACATGCCTCCTGAAAACACCGGATCAAGTCTTGGACGGGCATCGCCGC
>CAZAFS010000354.1:0-4037 GCA_964484165.1 uncultured Opitutaceae bacterium
GTGGAGCGGGAGAGCCCGTGCTTGCGGGCGAGGAGGCTGATGGTCATGGCAGGAGCATCGCGCCGGTGGTGAGGTAGTGAGTGAGCAGGCGCCGGAGGTTGTCCATCTTCTTCTCGTATTCGGCCGCCGACCAGGCCGCGAGCCAGGCGTCACCCCGCGGGCCGGTGGCCAGCCAGCGGTTGGTCCAGTCGAGGTGCGTGGCACTGCCCGCGGCGGTCAGCGCGATCTTGAGGCGCTGAACGTGCGAATCCGCCACGAAGCAGGTGAACTCGATGCGCGCCGGCGGCTCGTAGCGGCTGACCACCCAGGTCATCGGGCCGACATCGGGGAAATCAGTGCGAAAGACGCAGTCCTCCTCGGCGACGCCGGAGACGGAGTGCAGCAGCTCGCACCGCCAGTGCGGGATCCACTGGTGCTCGAGCACGGGGCAGAGAAGCAGGAAAACCCGCTCCGGCGTGGCGGGGACGGTGAAGTGACTGGCGCGTGTGAGGGTCTGCATGACCCGCGCAGCCTGCACTGTGAAGCGGTAGACGGGTCAAGCGGCTCTTGAATCGGAGCCTGACGGGCCGCAGAGCAGCGTCCAATTTTCTCAGCGGTAGCCGGCTTTTTCCAGCTCGGCCACCGTGCGGATCGGGGTCGGGGGATTCAGGTACTGGGCGAGGAAGAGGTAGATTTTGACGCGGGTCTGCTTGGCCAGCTTCGTGTCGATGCGGTCGAAGCTGTGCCCGCCGGGCGCGTCCTGGAAGACCTGATAGTCGAACTTCTTTCCGGCGGCCTTCAGCGCGTCGATCAGCTTCTGCACCTCCAGCACGTATACGTCGTCGTCGTTCGTGTTGGCGTGGATGAGCAGCGGCGTCTGCAGCTCGGCGGCGTGCGTCACCGGCGAGCGCCGGAGGTACTCGTTGACGTCCTCATTGACGGTCTTGCCGAGGTGATACGGCGCCGCGAACTCCTTGCGGTATTCCTCGTCCTGGTAGCCGAGGCGCGTCACCAGATCGCTCACGGGCTCGCCGGCAAACGCGACCTGGTAGTCCTTCGGGTGCGCGAAGACAGCCATCAGCGCGATCAGGCCGCCGTGGCTCCAGCCGACGATCCCGACCCGCGTGGGGTCGACGAAGTCGTAGTTCTCCACCATCCAGTCGCGCGCGGCGTGGACGTCGTCGACCTCGCGCCCGCCGTAATCGATCTTGCGGTAGAAGTCCTCGCCGTAGCCGGTGCTGCCGCGGTAGTCGGGCGCGACCACGACGTAGCCCTGGGCCATCAGCTCCCGGATGATGTGCGTGTGGTAGGTGGTGAAATCCGCGTGCACGCCGCCGTGCGGCAGCACGATCAGCGGCGCCTTTTTGGAGCGGTCGAGCTGGCGCGGAATGAAGACGTACGCCCAGAACTTAACGGGGTTGTTGGCGCCCATCGCGGTCGGGTTCTTTGGGTGAGCCTGAGGCGGACCGACGATGAACACCTTGTCGATCAGGGCGACGTCGCCCACTTTGTCGTACCAGAGCACGTCATCGACCCCCTTCTCCAGATCGTCGACGCGGTGGTTGAGCGCCTCGAATTTTGTCTCCAACTCGGAGGGCTGGTCCTTTTTCTCGGCGGCCGCGTCCGCCGCCGCCGCGCGGTTGGCGCCGACAAGGCCGGCGGCGAGGGCGGCGGACAGCAGCCAGCGGGCGGCAAAACGGGATGGTGCGTTCATGGGGCGACTGATACGACGCCAAGCCATCGGGGGGAAGCCGGATTTCGCCTTCTATCCGATCTCTCCCATTTGCTCTCCCTCGACAAGGCAAGGGCAGCCGCTATAACCGGTGACATCATGACTGCCCGGGAGGCTTTTGATGCGGTGAGCAATGGCGGTCTCAAGGATTTGGAGATCATGCTCGCGATTTGCCGGAGGCACGGCGGCTACTGCGTGATCGGCGGGCTGGCGGTCAACACCTACGTGCGCCCCGTGTACACGATGGACGCGGACATCGTGATCGCGGCGGACAAGCTGGCGTCAGTACGATCGGACTTGCTGGCGGCGGGATTCACGGTGCAGGAGGAGACCTGGTCGCTCAACGCCCAGAAGCCCGGCAGCGATTTGCGCATCCAGTTCACCAGGGACCCGCGCTACCAATCTTTCCTCGCGGCGGCGGTGCCGGCCAAGGTGCTCGGTTGCGACGCGATGGTGGCGTCGCTGCGCGACCTTTTCGCCGGCAAGGTGCTGGCTTGGAGCGATCCGGACCGACGCCTTTCGAAGCGAAAGAAAGACGAAGCTGACCTCATCCGCCTCGCCGAAGACCATCCCGAGGTGCGGCCGCTGCTGCCCGAGGAGCTGCGTCGCCAATTGAGCGCCGGATAGGCGCGAGGGCAGAGAGCCAGATGGGCCGGGAGGGCGCGCCAAGATCGCGCCCCCTACGATGGGAGAGGCGGTGATCTATTTCGGCTTTCGCCCAATCACACCGGCCGCAGATCGATCTTGGAAATCGGCAGCGAGCGGATGCGTTTGCCGGTGGCGGCAAAGATGGCGTTGCAGATGGCAGGAATCGCCGGTGGCAGCGCGGGCTCGCCCATGCCCGTCGGCGGATTATCGGTCTTGAGGAAATGCACCTCCACTTCCGGCGCGTCGTTGCCGCGCAGCAGCGGGTAGGTGTCGAAGTTGTCCTGCTGGGCGCGGCCGCGGTCGATGGTGATCTCCTGCAGCCAGGCCGCGCTCAGGCCGTCGATCACCGAACCCTGCGCCTGGTTGAGGGCGCCGCTGGGGTTGACGATCGTGCTGCCGACATCCACCGCCACCCACACCTTCGGCACCTTGAGCGTGCCGCTGGCGTCGACGCTGACCTCCGCGACCTCGGCAAAGTAGCCACGGTGGCTGAAATGGAAGGCGACGCCGAGTCCGTGACCCTTCGGCACGGACCGGCCCCAGCCGGATTTCTCGGCGACCAGTTTCAGGACCCCGGTCATGCGCCCGGCGTCGTAATTGCCGCCGGCTTTGGCCGCGAGCAGGTCGAGGCGGAACTGGACCGGATCCCGTCCCGCCATATGGGCCAGCTCGTCGATGAACGACTGCATGACGAACGCGATGGCGTTGCTGCCCGGCGCCCGGAGCGGCCCGGTGGGCACGCCCAGCGGGATGAACGAGGTCTGCAGCCGGAAGTTGGGCACAAAATGCGCCGGGAATTCGCTGTCGGACAGGCCGGCGCTGTCGGCCGCGCGCGCGCCGCGGCCGAAGGTCACGAAATGATTCTGCCACGCGACCAGCTTGCCGCCGGCGTCGACTCCGCCCTTGAAGAAGTGGAAGCCCGCGGGCCGGTAGAAATCATGCTGCATGTCGTCCTCGCGCGTCCACAAGAGCTTCACCGGCGCGCCCGCCGCCTTGGCGATCCAGGCGGCCTCGACCATGTAGTCGTTGCGCAGCCGCCGGCCGAACCCGCCGCCCACGCGGGTCATGTGGATGGTAATGTCTTTCTCGGGCACCCCGAGCGTGTGGGACACGAGCTGGCGGCCGTCCTGCGGATTCTGCGTCGGCGCCCAGATCTCGAACTTGCCGTCGCGGTAGACCGCGGTGCAGTTCTGCGGCTCGAGGTTGGCGTGGGAGATGAAGGGATAGAAGTAGGCGGCCTCGACGACCTTGGCGGCGCCCTGGAGCGCGGCCGTCACGTCGCCGTCGTCGCGGGCGGCGTGCGCGTCGGTCTGTTTCGCCAGTTCCGCGGCCTGCTGGGCGAAGCTCTCGCTGCTCTGCTTGGCCGTCTCGCCCTCGTCCCACGTCACGCGCAACTGCTGGCGCGCGGTGCGGACCGCCCACCAGGTGTCGCCCACGATGGCCACGCCGCCCAGCAGGCCGTGGAGATCGCTGCCGCCCTCGACGGTGAACGCGTGGCGGACGCCGGGCATGGCCTGGAGGCGGTCGAGATTGGCGCTGACCACCTTGCCGCCGAACACCGGGCATTTGACGAACATGGCGTGGAGCATGCCCGGCACCTGCACGTCGATGCCGAACAGCGGCCGGCCCGTCACGATCGCGGGGTTGTCGACGCCGGAGATGGGCTGGCCGATGATCT
>CAZAFS010000355.1:0-4032 GCA_964484165.1 uncultured Opitutaceae bacterium
GCGCCATGATGCCCTGGATGTCGAAGAAGAACATCAAGGGCGTCCAGGCGGCGTATTAGTCGGAAGTAGCGAGTAGTGAGTAGCGAGTAGCGGGCATCATTTTTCTTCTACTCACTACCCGCTACTCGCTGCTCGCTACCATGGAAAGCATCATCCTCGCCACCCGCAAGAGCCCGCTGGCGCTGGCCCAGGCGGAATTGGTCTCGGCGCGGCTGCGGGCGCATTTCCCCGGCGCCGCCTGCGACCTGTTCAAGGTCGTCACCACCGGCGACCGCAAGCGCGAGTGGTCGCTGGAGAAGCAGGGCGGCAAGGGCCTGTTCACCGCCGAGCTGGAGCAGGCGTTGCTCGGCGGCGAGGCGCAGGCGGCCGTGCACAGTTCCAAGGACCTGCCGAATGAGTCGGCCAACGGCCTGGCGATCGCCGGCTATCTGCCGCGCGAGGATCCGCGCGACGTGCTGGTGCTGCGCGCCGGGGTGCGGACGCCCCTGACCATCGCCACGGGCAGCCCGCGGCGGCGGCTGCAGATCGCCCGGACCTACCCGGGTGCGGCATTCACCGAGATCCGCGGCAACGTGGACACGCGGCTGAAGAAGATCGCGGCCGGCGGGGCCGACGGCACCGTGCTGGCCGCCGCCGGGCTCAAGCGCCTGGGCATCGCGGCCTGGCCCGGGGTGGAATTCCATTTCCTGGACTTCAAGCAGATGGTGCCGGCGGTGGGGCAGGGCGCCATCGCCGTGCAGTGCCGGAGGGAAGACGCGCCGGTTTTTGCGCCGGCCCTCGACGCCGCCACGGCGCGGCAGCTGGCGCTGGAGCGGGCGCTGCAGGGCCGGCTCGGCGGCGGCTGCCAGCTCGCGTTCGCGGCGCACGCGACCGCCGACACGCTCTACGTTTTCCACGAGCAGACCGGCCCGCGCCGCCTGCCGCTCACGGCCGCGGATTTCGACCAGCCCGCGGCGGCGGCCGAGCGGATCGTGCAGGCGATGGGACTGGCCGGGTCATGAGGACCCGGAGGGTTCTCGCGGGAGTCTTCGGGCTGGCGGGGCTCGCCGCCGCCGGCATGGTGGTGATCACCTGGTCCGAACGCGACGGCGGACGATGGATGTTCGCGGCTTTCGCCGCGCTGTTCGGCGTGCTGACCTGGTCCACCGTGCGACCGCCGAAACCACGGGAGCCGACGGGGACGCGGTTTGTGCCCGCGTGGTTTTTCGACAGCGCGATCCTTATCCTGGCCGTCCTGATCCTCCTCGTCATCGCCTCCTGCATCTTCGGCCGGAGGCCGTGACGCGGGGCCGTGCCCGCCGGGATCGCTCAGCGTGCCGGCGGTGCCGGGGCGGGGCTGGGTCGCAGGGCCTGCAACTTGGCGGCCCAGCGTTGGGCGTCGGCGGTCCGGCCGAGGCCCTGCGCCACGAGGATGCGGAGCTCGTAGAATTCCGGCTCGTCGTCCTTGATCGCGATGGCCCGCCGGAGATGGCCCTCGGCTTCGCGGTATTGGCCGTGGGAAAACTCGGTGCGCGCGAGGAAGCCCAGATAGTAGGGGTTCTTGAGCCGGTAACGCTCCACCTTCTTGTCCCACTTGGCCGCCTGCTTGGCCCGGCCGGTCTGCGCGTAGAGGTTAGCGAGACTGCTGAGCGCCGCGAGCTCGGCGGGGTCCTCCCGCACGGCGCGGTGCAGGCAGTCCTCGGCGCCCGTGTAATCGCCCCCCATGCGCAGGGCCGAACCCTTGTTGGCCCACACGAAGGCGGCGGTGGAGTCGGCGGCCAGCGCGCGGTCGAAGAGCGCCTGCGCTTCCGCGGCGGCGCCGGCCGCCAGCCGCGCCACGCCCAGATTGTTATAAAAGTGCGCGAAGGCGCGGGCGTCGGACACCACCCTGGCCGCTGCGACGGGGTTCTGGCGTTCCGCGGCCGGCAGCGGGTCGAGTTCGAATTGCTCCATCCCCGCCCAGACCTGGACATTCAAATGCCGGATTTCGGTGACGAGATTGCCGAACCGGTCCCACCGAGGGTAGGTGTTGACTTCGCAGAATTTGGCGGTGAGGCCGTATTCGCGGGCGACGGCGACGGCCAGGAGGGAAAACGAGAGGCAGTTGCCCCGGCCCCGGCGGTAAGCCTCGCGGGCGGAGTAGTTGCCGTTCTTGTCATAGACGAAGTGCAAGCCCTGTTCCCCCAGAATAGCGATGACCACTTGGTTGAGACGGATCGACTGGGTGGCGTGCGCGTCAATGTGTGCGGCAAAGAATTGCCGCATCTCGTCGTCGAGCGCCAGCAGCTCCCGGTCGTCCGCGGGAAACACGAAGGGCGCCGCCTGCACGGCTGCCGGCGGCGGCGGGGGTGGTGCGGGCTCGGGGCCCGGTTGGCCGCGCGCGAGTCGGGCCACGCCCAGGACGGCCGCCAGGCAGGCTGCCTCGCGGATCAGCGCACCCAGCCGGGCGCCGGTTGGGGTGCAACCCGCCCGCCGGCGCATTCGGCGACCCGCGGCAGAAGGCGAAAGGGAGAATGGCAAACCGGAGGACATGGAGCCCGGCGGCCCGAAGCAGACCCGGGGGCCAATAGGATACGCCGACCTTGGGCGGGGTGCCAATCAGATGATAGGGCGGATGGAAGGGCGCCTCCTCAGGACCGCCGCGAACCCGCTGGCGCGGATTACCAGTATTCCTCGACGTGGATGGTGCCGGTGACCTTGCCCTGGTCGGGTTTGAAGCCGCGGGCCAGCACCAGCTCCTTCACCACCTGGATCATTTCGGGATTGCCGCAGAGAAAGACGTCGGCCCGCGCCGGATCGAGCGGCACGCCGCTGAGGGTCTCAACAATGCCCTTCTCCAGCAGCGCCTGCACCCGCCCGGTGTGGCCGCGAAAATGCGGATCCTCGTGGGGCCGGGTGATCGAGGGAATGTAGGTCAGGTTCGGCCGGAGGCGGGCCAGGCTCTCGAGTTCGCCCCGGTAGCCGAGGTCCCAGCTGTAACGGGCGCCATGCAGGACAACGAACGGCCGCTCGTGGTCGTGCACCAGCATGGTGCGCAGCATCGACATATACGGCGCCAGCCCGGTCCCGGTGGCGACGAGGATCACCGCCTTGGCCGGGGCGACCCGGTCCAGCGTGAACAGGCCGCTGGCCTTGGGGCCGAGGAACAGCCGGCCGCCGTAGGGCAGCGCGAACAGCCGCGGCGTGAGCTGGCCGCTCGTGATCAGGGTGATGAAGAACTCCACGTACTGCCTCTCCACGCTGGAGGAGGCGATGCTGTAGGCGCGGCGGATCAGCTTGTCGGGCTCGGCCGGCGGCTCCTCGTCGTCCGCCTCGGGCACCCGCGCCTCGCGGCCCAGCAGGCCCAGGACGGCGAACTGCCCCGGTTTGAATTCAAAGGCCGGGTTGGCGGGCTGGACGCGCAGGATCTGCAGTTGCGGGTTGATCTCCTCGCGGCCGGCGAGGACGGCGTTGTAGCTGTCGCCTTCCGGTTTGCTCATGGTGGTGCTCATGCAGAGGGATCAGGGGCTTGCAGGAGATCGTTCAATCTGTCGGGTGGATGATGTAGGAGCCTGCTTGCAGGCGATTCCGGTTTCATGATCGCGAGCAAGCTCGCTCCTACAGTTGCATCGTGGCGCCTTGAGCATCCTCAGTCCCAGATCGGGCGCCAGTTGCGATAATACTTGGTGAGGTCGTTGAGCCGCGCCATCTCGGCGGCGTCGAGGCGGTAGCCGGCGGCGCCTAGCGACTCGCGCAGTTGCCCGGCGTTGTTGGCGCCCACGATCGGCGCGGTGACGACCGGGTTGGTCAGCAGCCACGCCAGGGCGGTCTGGCTGGTGGTCTTGGCGTGGGCCCGCCCGATTTCGACCAGGGCGTCGATGACCGCCCAGCCGGTCTCGTTGCAGTAGTGCCCGCTGATCTCCTTGGCGCGCGCCCCGACGGGCGGCGGGTCGCCGCGGTGGTATTTGCCGGTGAGAAACCCGCCCGCCTGTGGCGAATACGGAATGACGCCCAGCCCGTGGTGCCGGCACAGCGGCATGGCCTCGATCTCGAAACCGGCGCGCTCCATCAGCG
>CAZAFS010000356.1:0-4031 GCA_964484165.1 uncultured Opitutaceae bacterium
GGCGTCACCGCCGGATCGACGCCGTGGTCAGCGTGGGACCGCTGGAATGCATGCCAAACAAGATCGCCGAAGCGCAGCTCTTCCATGTCGCGGAACGGGAGGGCCTGTTCGCGCTGACGCTCCCGGTGAACGGCGATCCGCTGGACGACGAGGTGCTCGACAGTTTCGCCTTCGAGATTCACAACCGCTTCCGGCACAAGCAGCGGTCCATCGCAGACACGCCGGTGGCGGTTCCGACCCGGCGCAAGCTCCGGTTTCGCAAGGATTCCGCCAGCCGCGCGCCCCTCATCGCACTGACCCTGTGCCTCGCGCTGTTGTTGACAAGCCCGCTCGCCGCGAGCTCCCGGACATTCCCCCAACCCTTGCCGGCGAGCGTGCCGGTCAACCTGACCGTTTCTCTCGCCACGGGCCCTGCCGAAGGGAGCCCTGCTCCGAGCAATGCCGAGGCGCCGGTCCGGAGAAATGTCGAAAAGCCGGCCCCAAGCGGCATCGAGGGATCGCCGCTGCTCGTGGCGACGCTGCACAACATCGTGGTTCAGCAGAAAGCCGGTCCCTGGGGCCTGCGTTCGTACTGGCATGAATATGTCGTTTCCCTCGCGCCCCGCGGCGGGATTCCGCTCGTCATCGAGGCGGCCACCTTGGTCAATGCGCGGGGCGAGCCCGTCGCCCCCGGCGACAACCCGTGGGTGCTGGCCAATGCCAGCAAGAGCTGGATTGAGCGGACCGATGCGCGGGGCGTGACGAGCCCGGGCCGGATCGTAGCGGCCTCCGCGGCGGCGGGAGCCTTATGGCCGGCGGTGGGCGGCGGCCCAGTCATCTTTTGCTTGAATTGGGAAGCGTATGGGGTCGGCGCGGCGATCATCGCGCCCGTCTTCGCCGTCAAGATCATCGCCTTCAACGTCAGGGGCAAAAAACAGATCGAGGCCGATTTTCAGAAGCGCCGCCTCGTGCTGCCGCTCACCATCACTTCCGGGCCGGTGGTACAAGGCAGCCTGTTTTTCCCCATCACGCTGGGGCCGCAGCGCCTCGTGTTGCGCTGCCGCGTGGCTGACCAGGTCCGGGACCTCGTCCTTCCCCTCGGATCGGTCACGGATCTCTCCCGCCCGCCTCCGCACCGGGCGGCGTCCGCAAAGGCAGCTGGTCAAACTCCTCCGCCCGCGACCCCCAATCCGAGGGCGAAACCCTGAGACTCACCACCCGCGCAGCTCACCGTCACCGGCGAATTCTGACGTCCGCAGCGATGCGCCCTTTCTGTTCCCGGCGCCGCCGCTGCCGTCCAACCCGTCCGCCTGCCGCAGATCGACCGAAACGAAAGGACCAGATGAACCCCATCCACATCAACCTCTCCCCGCCCCCAGCGGCCGTCTGGCGCCCGCTGCTGGCGCTGCTGACCGCCCTGAGCATCCTGCTCGCCGGCTGCGTCTCGATGCGCAGCGTGCCGCTCCCCGCCCCCGGACAACCGGCCGCCTCGGTTGCCGTGAAGGTCGGCGACCAGGTCCAGGTGCAGACCCGGAGCGGCGAAACCTGCGAGTTCAAGGTCACCGCCGTCGAGTCCGACGCACTCGTGGGCAAGGACCGGCGCGTTCGTTTTGAAGACATGTCCGGTCTGCAGGTGAAACACCTGGACAAGCTGCGCACAGGCGGCGCGGTCGCCGCCACGACGCTCGGCGTCGTGCTGGTTGCCGTCCTCATCGTCATGGCCTCCGGCGGCATCGCGTTCATGGCGGGGCCGTAAGCGGCGGGAAATCCCCATGATTTTCATTGGTGCCCCTGCCCCCAATCATAGCCGTCTCGCCCTGGGAGCGGCGCTCGGGCTGTTCGCGGTCGCGGGGAGCCGTCGCGTGTCGGTCGTCCGCGGCAGCCGGGAACAGCGGCGGGTCGAGTCTGACCCACCCGGCGCCCTCGTGCGGTTGTCCCCCGGCGCCACCGGCATCACCCCGGTGACCCTCAGCGTGCCGCGGAAGACCGATCTCACCCTGACCGTCACAACGGACGGCTGCGAGCCCGCGGTTCTGGCGATGAAAACCACCATGAGCCGGGCCGGCGCCGCGGGTCTGCCCGGCGACCTGCTGCCCGCCCCTTGGAACGACGCGAGGCTGGTCAGCGCCGCGATCGACGCGGGCACCGGCACCTTCTACGCGCACCAGCCAAATCCCGTGAAAGTGAAACTCCGGACGCCCGCGAACTCATCGCCCCGACCCGGGCATGATCTCCAGGCACAGGGAATACTCCTGGTAACCCATCGCCTTCCAGAAGGCGATCCCCGCGGCGTTCTTGCAGAGCGCCTCGACCGTCAGCCGCTTGCCCCGCGGCCAGATTTCGTCAAAGAGCGTCTGCATCGCGCGGCGACCGAGGCCCTGCCGCCGCCGGTGGCGCACCACAAACAGGTGGCGCAGGTAGATTTCATCCGGCACCTCGCGGTACAGCGCGTAGGCCACCACCGCGCCGTTCTCCTCAAACAATACCGCGGTGTAGCCGCCCCGGCTCAGCCAGACGCGCATGCGCTTGGCGAGCTGGAGCTCCGTCATCGGATTGCGATGCCCCTCGTCCTGGATGAGCTGATGATTCAGCGCGCCCAGCAACACGCAGTCGGCGCGGGTGCCGCGACGATGTTGGAGCGGCATCATGGCGCCGCCCCCTGCCGCCCCGGGCTCCGGCACGATCGAATCTTCATGGATGGCCGTGACTCTAGCCCGTCCGCCCCGGTCGTCGAGCTGGGATGGCGCGGCCCGCGCCCGCCGGCCGGACTGCAATTAGCGGTTGCCTGACGGACGCGGTGTGTTCTCGTCTGGAACCAGCCCGCCGGTTCATGTTTCGACCCTCCGCCCGGACGCGAGCCCCTTCCCGTTTTCCATGACGTCCACCGCTCCCGCCGCGCCCCGTGCCGGCCCCGGTCGCGACCAGGCCTTTCCCGGCGCCCGCACCGCCCTCGCGCTCCTGCTGCTCGTCAATCTTTTCAATTACATCGACCGCAACGTGCTCGCCGCGGTCGTGCCCTGGCTCAAGGACTCCTTCTTCGGCGCAAACGGCGCCGGGCTGGCCGCCGCCGATCACAGGGGTGCGCTGGTCGTGGTGCTGCAGTGGTCGCAGCGGCATCTGGGCTTCAAACCGGAAAACGCCCTGATCGGCATCCTCGGCACCGCCTTCATGGTCGTCTACACGATCGGCGCGCCAGTCTTCGGCCGCCTGGCCGAGCGCTGGTCGCGGTGGCTGCTGATCGGCATCGGCGTGGGGCTCTGGAGCCTGGCCAGCGGCGCCTCCGGACTCGCGGCGACCTTTCTGGCGCTGCTGTTGACGCGCTGCTTTGTCGGCATCGGCGAGGCGGCCTACGGACCGGTGGCGCCGGCCCTGATCTCCGACTTCTACCCGGTGCGTGTCCGCGGCCAGGTCCTCGCCTGGTTCTACATGGCGATCCCGGTCGGCACCGCCCTCGGCTACGTGCTGGGCGAGCGGGTGGCCAAATCGGGGATCGGCGGCTGGGGTGCCCGCGTCCTCGGCCTCCACCCTGAAAGCTGGCGCTGGGCCTTTTACCTCGTCGTCGTCCCGGGTCTCCTCCTCGGCGTCTGGAGCCTCTTCATGCGCGAACCACCGCGCGGCCAGGCTGACCTGGTCCACGCCGCCCCGCCCGCCACCGTCCGCTGGCGTGATTATGCGGTGCTGCTGCACACCCCCTCCTACGTTTACTGCACGCTCGGCATGGCCGCGATGACCTTCGCCATCGGCGGCATCGCGTTCTGGATGCCCTACTACCTGATGGGGCGGCCCGGCACCGGCGGCGCGCCCATCACCACCTTCGGCGTGATCGTGGTCGTGGCGGGCCTCACGGCGACCTACCTCGGCGGCCTCGCCGGCGACAAACTCCGGACGCGTTTCCCCGGCTCGTACTTCCTGGTTTCCGGCACGGCCATGCTGGTGGGCTTTCCCCTGTTCCTCGCGGTGCTGAAGGCGCCGTTTCCCCTCGGCTGGGGCCTGATCTTCCTCGCCTGCTTCTGCCTGTTCTTCAACACCGGCCCGACCAACACCATCCTCGC
>CAZAFS010000357.1:0-4015 GCA_964484165.1 uncultured Opitutaceae bacterium
CCCGAACTCGTGCTGCTCGCCGGCGCGCTGGCGCTCTTCGTCGTCACGCTGGGCGATTCCCGCGAAAAACTCGCCCGGGCCGTGGTCCTCGCCGTGGCGCTGGCCGCCGTCGCCGCCGGCGCGGTCAGTCTCGGCCGGCACGCCGAACTCTTCAGCGGCGCCTACCGCGTCGACCAGTTCTCGCAGCTGCTCAAGCTGATCCTCGTCTCCGGCTTCGCCGGCATCGTGCTGCTGGGCGGCGGCCTCCCCGACATTCGCGGTGAGGTCCGGCCGGAGTACCAGCTGTTCCTGACCCTGAGCGTCACGGGGCTGGTCATGCTCGTGAGCTGCGTCGACCTCATCTCCCTCGTCGTCGCCCTCGAGCTGTCGTCCTTCCCCCTCTACCTGCTGGTGCCGATGCGGCGCGAGCGCGCGGGCCAGAAGAGCCAGATGGAGTCGGCCATCAAGTACATCATGTTCGGCGTGGCGGCCAACGGCGTCATGTTTTTCGGGCTGAGTTATCTTTACGGCCTGACCGGCACCCTGAACCTGGCGGAAATGATCGCCATCCTCCCGCCGGTCGTGCATTCGCCGCTCGCCCTCGCCGGCCTCGGCCTGGCGTTCTGCGGCCTCTACTACAAGCTGGCCGTGTTTCCGTTCCAGTTCTGGACGCCCGACGTGTACCAGGGGGCGTCGAACGAGACCGCGGGCCTCATCGCCTCGCTACCGAAGCTCGGCGCCGTCGCCGTGCTGGTGCGCTTCGTGTCGCTCGCCACGCCCGACAACCAGACCATCGCGCTGCTGCTGACGGGCCTCGCGGTCGCGTCGATGTGCTACGGCAACCTGATCGCCCTTGTGCAGAAGGACTTCAAGCGGCTGCTGGGGTTCTCCGGCATCGCCCACGCCGGCTACGCGCTGATGGGCTTTGTCGCGCTGGACCAGGCCGGCTACACCGCCGCGCTCTACTACCTCACCGGCTACGTGCTGATGATCCTGGCCTGCTTCCTCGTCGTCTGCCGGGTCTCGCGCGACGGCACCAACGTTTCGATCGCGGAACTGGCCGGCCTGCACCGCCGCTCGCCGCTGCTGGCGCTCACGCTGCTCGTGGCGCTGTTCGCCCTCGCCGGCGTGCCGCCCTTCGTCGGCTTCATGGCCAAACTGAGCCTGCTCACCGCCGCGCTGGCGCAGGGTCACCTCGCGCTCGTGGTCATCGCCGTGGTCAACTCGGCCATCGCGATCTACTATTATCTGCAGATCATCCGGCAGGCCGTGTTTGGCGACGCCGCGGCCGCGGCGGGACCGATCGTGCTCACCTGGCCGACCAAGGTGCTCTGCCTCGCGCTCATCGGCGGCATCATTTATCTCGGCGTCGCCCCCGGCGCGTTCATCGACACCGTTTCCTCGTCGCTCGCCTTTGTGTCCCCCGGCCCCGCCACCGCGTTGCTGGGCCATTGACTGCCCGGTGGGAGCCGGCAGCATCCTCCTATCCCCCCAACCCACCCTCCGCGATGAACGTCGTCTGTGTTTGGTGCGGCCGTGAACTGTCCCCGGGAAAGACCGGCGACCCCATCTCCCATGGCGTCTGCCAGGCATGCATGCACGCGCTCATCGTGCGGCGGGGGACCGCCCTGACCGAATTGCTTGACCAGCTCGACCTCCCGGTGATCGCGCTTGATGCCGGCCTCACCGCCGTGCTCGCCAACCAGGCGGCCGAAAAGGCCGTGGGCAAAAAGGTGGATCTGATCAAGGGCCGCCTGGCGGGAAACGTCCTCCAATGCATCTATGCCTTCACTCCGGAGGGGTGCGGCCGCACGATCCATTGTTCCGGCTGCACGATTCGTCGGACCATTACCGCGACCCACCAGGATGGCCAGCCGCGGTATGGCGTGGAGGCGGAGCAGCTGGTGGAACATGGCGCCGAGCGCCAGCTCGTGCACTATCGCATCTCCACCGAAAAGTTCCGCGACAGTGTCTTGTTGATCATCGAGGATGTCCGGATGCTCGCCGCCGATTCCGCCCCCGCGCTGCCGGGGCATTGAGCGGGATAGCTTTTTGAGCCACCGAGGTGACTCTCTGGGCGCACAGAAATGGCGGATGAGAACCGTCGCGGCATACTCCAAACCCGAGGAGGCCTATCTGGCGAAGGCCCGGCTGGAGTCCGATGGCATCAATGCGTCCATCCGCGACGAGGCCACAATCTCGCTGTGCTGGTTGTACTCCAACGCCATCGGCGGCGTGAAGGTCGAGGTCGAGGATGAGGATTATGATCACGCCCGGGAGGTGCTGGTGTTGCCGAAGGTGGCCGCGGGGCTGTTGCGCTGCCCGCACTGCGGATCGGACGAAGTCAAGCTGAGGGAGCTGAGCCCGCTCGCCGCCATCTGCATCGGAATCGGCTTTGTTCTTCCCTTCCGCTCCCGGAGGGCGGATTGCTTGAGCTGCCACCAGTCTTTCGTCGTGGCGCCCCCCAAACGCAAGGGATAGACGGCCCCCGGCTACTCCGCGTTCCGCCACGCATCCGCGGAACCCTCGGGCGGCTGCCAGGGCGGCGTAAGCCAGTGTTCCTCCCCGACCGCCTCGGGCGCCGGCGGCGGCGCGGGCTTGGCGTCAAGGTCGGGTGGGCGGATGCGCGGGCGGGCGTCGCTGCGCCAGTCGCGCGGCCATTTGCCGCCGCCGCGCCGGATCAGGTTTCTGAAATCCCACGTCATCGTTCGGCCTTTATTTTCTCCACTTTCCGGTATCCGGTATCCGGTTTCCCCAATCCAAGATCGGCTCACTCCGCCTTCACCCGCGCCTTGTAGAACTCCTCGGCCCGGGCGTAGATCTCCTTCGGATCGGACAGGGCCAGCGCGTCGGCGGCCAGCTGCCGCGCGTCGCTCATCTTCATGGCCCGCACGTAATATTTCACCGCGGGCAGCGACGGCGGCGTCATGCTCAGCTCGTCGACACCGAGCCCGAGCAGCAGCGGCGTGTAGACCGGATCGCCGGCCATCTCGCCGCAGACCGCGACCGGCAGCCGGTGCTTGTGCGCCTCTTCCACCACGTGCTTGATCGTGCGCAGCACCGCCGGGTGGGTCGGCTCGTAGAGATGCGCGATGTGATCGTTCACGCGGTCGATCGCGAGCAGGTACTGGATGAGGTCGTTGGTGCCGATGCTGAAGAACTGGCAGTGTTGCGCGAGGATGTCGGTTGTGGCGGCGGCGCTGGGGATCTCGATCATGCTGCCGACCTCCATCTTCTCGTCGAAGCGTTCGCCCCGCCGGCGCAGTTCCTCCCGGGCCTCCTCCAGCACGGCGTTGGCGCGGGCCAGCTCCTCCGCCCCGCTGATCATCGGGTACATCAGGCGCACCTTGCCGAACGCGCTCGCCCGGAGGATGGCGCGGAGCTGCTCCTTGAACATGGCCGGATGCTCGAGGCAGAGGCGGATGGCGCGGAAGCCGAGAAAGGGATTCGTCTCGTGGTGCACCAGGCCGGGAATGCCCTCCAGCGGCTTGTCCCCGCCCAGGTCGAGCGTGCGGATGACGACGGGGTACGGGGCGAGCGCCTCGGCCACGGCGCGGTAGGTGGCAAACTGCTCCTCCTCGCCCGGCAGGTGCGACGAGTTGAGATAAAGATATTCGGTGCGGAACAGCCCCACGCCCTCCGCCTGGCTTTCCCGGGCCTGCGCGGCCTCCTCCACCTTCTCGATGTTGGCCAGCAGCGTCACGTGCACGCCGTCGACCGTCTCGGCCGGCAGGCGGTTCGCCTCCAGGAGGCGCGACTCGAAGGTCTTTTTCTCCCGCTGAATCCGGCCGTAGCGGAAGAGCGTCTGCTCGCTGGGATTGACCACGACGACGCCGTCGTAGCCGTCGACGATCACCCGGTCGCCGTTGGCCACGCGGGCGGTGAGGTCGCGCACGCCGACCACGGCCGGAATCCGCATCGACCGCGCCACAATGACCGCGTGGCTCGTCTTGCTGCCGGAATCCGTGACGATGCCGATGGCCGCGCTGCGATTGATGCCGGCCGCGTCGGACGGCGTGATGTCGTTGGCGACGAC
>CAZAFS010000358.1:0-4007 GCA_964484165.1 uncultured Opitutaceae bacterium
ACATCTATTTCGTCGACCTGAACCAGAACATTGCGAAGCAGGACCTCGACGGGTTCGACGTGGCGGCGAAATACACGTACAACAACGACGCGGTCGGCCGCTTCGACTTGGGAACCAACGTCGGCATCTATCGCCATTACAACTTCACCGACTTCCCGGGCGATGCGCCCCACGAGACGGTGGCCAAGTCGACGGACTGGAACGGCACGATCCCGCGGTGGCAGGCCTACACCACGCTTAGCTATACCCGGGGCAGCTACCAGGCCTTCGTCGGCTGGCGCTACCTCCCCGGCGTCACCGACGACGACGACGGCACGGTGCTGGGTTCGTTCCAGACGTGGGATCTCTCGTTCTCCTACGCGTTCGGCCCGGAGGTCTCGTACCTCAACCATGCCAGGGTCGAGGTCGGTGTGAACAATGTGTTCAACAAGTTTGGGCCCCTGGATCCGACAATCTTCTCGGACTCGAACGTGGACACCGCGACCTACGGCGCCATCGGCCGGTTCGTCTACGTGGACCTGAAGTACAAGTTCTGACCCGCTGTTGGCGCGCGGGGTTTTTCCGGACCGGGGACAAGTTCCCCGGTCTTTTTTTGTCCTCCCGGAGCGGCGCGCGCGGCCGGCCCAAGGCGGGCGTCCGGGAAGCTTGCCGACGGCGGGCATGATTTGCTACAACCCGCGGCCGGCATGCCAACCTCCGCCCACAGTTCCTTCGCGCGCTACGCCTCGTGGCTGTGGACCGGCCGGCACGCGGCGGTCAAGATTCAGACCGCGGCCGCCTTTCTCATCATCACACTGCTGAACACCGGCTATTACTGGCAGCGCGAGCTCCGCACCCTCGCCGCCCGCGAGCACCTGCAGAACGTGGTCAACCTCTGGGACGGCTTCGAATGGTACACCTGGCTGATCGCGGCCCCGGCCACGCTGTGGCTAATCCATCGATATCCACTCGTGCGCGGGCAGATGGCCCGCAGTGTCGCCCGCCTGGCGCTTGGCATCGTCGTCATCTATTTGACGGTCACGAATGCGCGCTATCTGTTGCGCATGGTGCCGAACCTCTGGCTGCCCGAGGCCCGGGATCTGCCGTGGGGCTGGCTCACCTACCTGCACACGCAACTGACGCTGGCGCCAATCGATTTTCTTACTTTCGGCGGCATCTTCGCGTCGTCATTTGCCATCGACTATTACGTCCAGTATCGCCAGCGCACCACCGAGGCGCACCAGCTCGAACTGCGCGCCACGCAGCTCCAGTCGGAACTGGCGCAGGCCCAGCTCTCGGCGCTGCGCGGCCAGCTCCAACCCCATTTCCTTTTCAATGCCTTCAACGCCATCGCCACGCTGGTGCGGCAGCAAAAGAACGAGGTCGCGGTGGAGATGATCGCCCAGCTCAGCGCGCTGCTGCGTCTGACCATGGAGGACACGGACCGCCTCGAGGTCAGCCTGGAGCGGGAACTCGACTTTGCCATGCACTACCTCGCGGTGGAGCGCATTCGCTTCGGGGACAAGTTGAACGTCGAGTTGAAGGTGGCGCCGGACGTCCTGCCGGCGCTCGTGCCGCGGCTGCTGCTGCAGCCGCTGGCGGGCAACGCAATCAAGCATGCCATCTCCCGGCGCACCACGGCGGGCACCATCCGCCTTTCCGCCCGGCGCCAGGGAAACCGCCTGGCGCTCGAAATCGCCGACGACGGCCCGGGTGAGTCGCCCGGCCCGCCGCCGGCGGTGCGCACCGGCGTCGGCCTGGCCAACACCCGCGCGCGGCTGGCGGCGGTGTATCGGAATGATTTCCAAATGGAATTGCTCCCGCGACCCGAGGGGGGAATGCTGGTCCGCCTCGACCTGCCGTGGCGGGTGGCGTCCGCCCCGGCCGAACCCTCCGACGCTCTCGTATGAAAATCCGCACCCTCATCGTTGACGACGAACCGCTCGCGCGCGAAGGCGTGGCCGTCTTGTGCGCCGCCGACCCCGAAATCGAGATCATCGGGCAATGCGCGGACGGCGCCGCCGCGGTGCAAACGATCCGGCGCGAGCACCCGGATCTGGTTTTCCTCGACGTTCAGATGCCCAAGCGCGACGGCTTCGAGGTCTTGGAAGGAATTCCCGTGGCCCAGCGCCCCGTTGTGGTGTTCGTGACGGCCTACGACCAATATGCGATTCGCGCCTTCGAGGCCTGCGCCGTCGACTATCTCCTCAAGCCATTTGGCGATAAGCGCTTTCATCAGACGCTGGCCCGGGCCAAAAGTGAGGTCCGCCGGAACCGGACACAGAGCGTGGACCAGCGCCTGGAGGAGTTGCTCGCCCGCGTGAGTGAACTGCGAGGCGGGGCGGCCGCAGCGTCTCCGCCACCGACGCCGGAGTACGCCGAGCGCATCGTGGTCAAGGCCGGTGGCGATCTGCATTTTATCAAGACCAGCGACGTGCTGTGGGTCGAGGCGCAGGGCGATTTTGTCAAAGTGCAGACGCTGGAGCAGCCGCAGCTGGTGCGCGAGACGCTCCAGAGCATGGAACAGAAACTCGATGGGAGCCGGTTTCTTCGGATCCACCGTTCGTTCCTGATCAACGTGCAGCACATCAAGCGCGTCGCTCCGGCGCTTTACGGCGACCATACGGTCTACATGAGTGATGGCTCGAAGCTTCGCTTGAGTCGCAACTATCGCAGCAAGCTCAAGGCGTTCATCGAGCAGCCGCCCGCGGCGCCAAGTTGAGCGCCGGATTGCCCTGATTCCGCTGGCCACGGGCCTGGTGATGGCGAGCCGGGCAGCGGTGCGATAAACCGCCCGCCGGGTGGCGCCCAGGCCGTGGCCGCGGAACCTCGTTACTTAAAGGTAAAAGCCGGCGCAAAACGCTCTGCGTTTCGTCGTCCCCTGGGAGCATTCTAATGGCGATAACTAGCGCCTGACCGATATCAAATTGCTGCCGGACGGGAGAACGATAGCGGAGCTGACAAACACCTAACGGAGTTTGGATGGTTTCTGCGTCCCCTACCTCCAGCTGGTTAGTGTGTTGGCTTAACCCAACTGTAGAGAACAACTGATCGCACTATGAATCTGTATTCCGCAAGGAACTTACGGGCTGCGCTTGTGCTGATTTTTGGCGCCGGCCTGTCTTATCTCGCGGTCGCCCAGACCGCTCCCGCTCCCGCCGCGACCGTCGGGCCCGAGGTGAAAATGGAAAAGTATGTGGTGACGGGCTCCTACCTGCCCCCGGCGGCCAACTCGGTGGCGGTCCCGGTGATCAGCGTGGATGCGACCTCGATCCAGAATTCGGGCAACGATAACAGCCTGCTCGACGTTCTCCGCAAGACCGTCCCGCAGTTCAACGGCAACGGCAACCTCGGCAGCACCAATGCCAACGTGGCCAGCGGTTCGACCCAGGGCGGCTCGATCCTGTCGCTGCGCAATACCAGCACCTTGGTCCTGATCAACGGCCGCCGCTCCGCTTATGCGCCGGTTGATGCAAGCGGTGGCTACCAGTTTGTCGACCTGAACATGATTCCGATGGCGGCGGTTGACCGCGTCGAGATTCTGGCCGACGGCGCGTCCGCCATTTACGGCACCGACGCGGTCGCCGGCGTGGTGAACATCATCCTCAAGACCAACTATGAGGGCTTTGAAATCGGCGGCCGCTACGGCTGGTCGACCAACCAGGGCCATTATGCGGAGCGCACGGGCTACATCGTGGGCGGCGTCGACAACGGCAAGACCAGCATGACGCTCTCGGCCGAATGGGTGAAGGTCGACCCGATCTTCAACTACGAGCGGCCCTATTCGGCCACGACGTACGGCACCCCCACGTTTGCCGGTTCGGTGAACGTTGGGTCGTCCTATTATTACCTCGATCCCAGCAAGGACGCCCCGACGGTGACCGCGGGCGGTCTGCCGGCGGCCACGCTGGTGTCCAACGGCACGTACTCCGGTCCCCGTACTTCCGGCGCGCAGTTCACGCTGTTCAACCTGTCCCAATACGTGACGCAGACGGTCGCCAACGAGCGCGAGGCCATGACGCTGTCGT
>CAZAFS010000359.1:0-3979 GCA_964484165.1 uncultured Opitutaceae bacterium
CAGGTAGGCGATGATTTCGAACGCGCGGCCGGTGACCGACAGCACGGTCATTTGCGACGCTTTGAGGCGTTCGGTGTAGTCCAGATTCTTCAACGATTCCGCCAGCGGGCTCGTGAGCGGCGAGCGTTGCAGCCACTCCACCGCCTGGCGGCGGATCTCGGGTTCGCGGGCCAGGAGTCCGTTCAGTTGCGTGATCAGCGGCGGGATCGTCAGCAACACCAGCAGCGCGGTGACGACGACGGCAGACCCAAACACGATCGCGATCGCGCCGTTGCGCCGGATCCCTTTCGCCTCCAGCCATGCGACGATGGGGTTGAGAGTGCCGACCAGCACCAGCGCCGCGACGAGCATGAGCACGATCGGGAGCAGCTTCACGAGCACCCAGACGGCGGCGATCATCAGCAACGCGATGAGCATCGTCTTCGGCGCGAGTTCGAACCGCACCACGGGACGCGGTCCGGGAGGGGGCGGCGAAAGTTGGTCCGATGGCGGGGTGGGCTTCATCCGCGCGGGCTGGCAGGAAACGGGTTCTTCAGCGGGGGGGGGTTAGGAAAAGGGGGGCGGGTGGAACCTCCGGGCAAGCCCGCGCTCCCCCGGGGCCAAGGGCCGCGTTCCCGCCCTGCGGCGCAAACAGCCGGACGGTGGAGATCCGGGCGCAGAGGCTGAGAATGCCGGGCGGTACCGGCAGATCGCCCGCGCGCATTGGCGGATCGAGCACGCTGTTCACGATGCGAAGAGTCAATCCTGCGGCCGGCTCGCCGTCAATGGGCGAGTACCCAGCACGCCTCTGGGGCGTCGGCTGGGACGAAGTCGGCGCCCGAAAAAGGCGGGCGTGACGCGCAACGACGATGCCCAAGCCAACGGCGACGCCCGCGCGACGAGGCGGGGCAATCTCTTGAAAAGACTTCGGCGCCGGTGCGTTGCCGCAAACGAACGGAGACGCGGTCCACAGGCAAAACCGCTCCCCGGGACGATCGGTCCCTCGTCTTATCGACCGGCGTTGGGGGATCGAACCGAGACCACCGCCAGGAGGCCCCATGGGCAAAGAGCGGTGTGCTTCGCCGGCGACGAAAATCACGCGGGCCCCGGGGGGCGGTAGGGTTTCACCTTATCGCGAGTCGGCGAAAACACGGGTTTAATGATGCTGAGACGGACGCATCGTCCCCTCCAAAATTCATTTCCCGAATATGCGGCCTGAGTCTGCCAAGGACCCGCCGACCCAGATGACGACTCCTTTGCGCATCCTGCATTTGGAACACAACGAGCCCGACCGTGGCCTCGTGCGCGAGGCGCTGGTCGACGAAGAAATCGCCTATGAATTCGTCTATGCGTCGTCCAAAACGGAATTTGCCGCCGCCTTGGATCGGGGGAAATTCGACCTCATCTTCTCGGATTTCACGACGCACACCGACGACGGCGAGGCCGCGCTGGCGCTCGTGCAGGAGAAATGCCCCGAGGTGCCCTACCTGTTTGTTTCCGGCACCATCGGCGAGGAGCGGGCGATCGAAAGCCTGAAAAGCGGCGCAACCGATTACGTCCTGAAGGAGCGGATCGAGCGGCTGCGGCCCGCCGTGCGTCGCGCGCTGCGCGAGGCCGGCGAGCGCGCCCGGCGCTGCGCGGCCGAAGCCGCGTTGCGCGGGGCGGAAGCGAGGTTCCGGGACATTTTCGAGAATGCGGTGGAGGGCATCTACCAGGCGAGTCCCCAAGGCCGGCTCCTGAGCGTGAATCACGCCATGGCCCGGCTCTGCGGCTACGCGTCGCCGGAAGAGCTCTGCGCGCAGGTGCGCGATCTGGCGCGCGATCTTCATGTCGAGCCGGCGCACTACGCTGAACTCGTGCGGCTCCTCAATGAACGCGGGGAGGTGCTGGCCTACCAGATGCCGCTCGAGCGCAAGGACGGGGTGGCCATCTGGATCTCCGCCAACGCCCGCGCGGTGCGCGGGGCGCGAGGCGAGTTGCTTTACTACGAAGGCATGGTGACCGACATCACCGCGCGCAAGGCGGCCGAGGAGGCGTTGCGGCGGAGCGAAGAGCGTTTCCGGGAGATGGCCGAGCGCATCGACGATGTGTTCTACATCGCTGCGCTGGACACCGGCCGCTGGTTGTATGTGAGCCCGGCGTATGAACAAATCTGGGGCCTTTCCCGGGCTGAACTCGACGCGCAGCCGGCGCAATGGACCGGCGCCATCGTGCCCGAGGATCGCGCGCTGGTGCTCACCGCCCGCGAACAGCTCGCCCACGGCAAGGAGTTTCGGATCGAATATCGCATCCGCCGCCCCGACGACACGCTGCGCTGGATTGAAGATCGGAGCTATCCCATCCGCGAATCGGCCGGGGAAGTGAAGCGGGCCGTCGGCGTCGCCATGGACATCACGCGGCGCCGGCTCCTGGAGGCGCAGTTGCTGCAGGCGCAGAAAATGGAGGCGGTCGGTCAGCTCGCCGGCGGCGTGGCGCACGACTTCAACAACGTGCTCACCGTGGTCATCGGCTATGCGCGGCTGTTGCTGGATCGCGGGGCGATGCCGCCGGAGGCGATCGGGCCGCTCACGCAGATCTTCACCGCGGGCACCCGCGCCGCCAACCTGACGCGCCAGCTCCTCGTTTTTAGCCGCAAGCAGACGGTCAACCGGCGGACCCTGGACCTCAACCTGGTCGCCGGCGAATTCTCCGAGATGCTCCGCCGGCTGGTGGGCGAGCGCATCAAGCTGGAACTGGCGCTGGCGCCGGAGCCGTGCCTGGCCGAGGCGGACGCCGGCATGATGGAGCAGGTGCTCATGAACCTGGCGGTGAACGCGCGCGACGCCATGCCCAACGGCGGCACGCTGGCCATCGCGACGGGGCATATCACCATCGTCGATGCGGCCGCGCGCCGCCAATCGGAGGCGCGGCCGGGTCGATTCGTCTGCTTGAGCGTGCGGGACACCGGCTGCGGCATTCCGCCGGAAAATCTCCGGCGAATCTTTGAGCCGTTCTTCACCACCAAGAAAGCCGGCCACGGCACGGGTCTCGGGCTGGCGACAGTATTTGGCATCGTACACCAGCACCTGGGTTGGATCGAACTGGAGAGTGCGGTGGGGACCGGCACGTGTTTCCGGGTCCTGCTGCCGGCCGTGCCGCACGCCGCCGGGGGCCCGGCCCGCGACCCGGCAAAAACGTCGGCGGTGCCCTGGCGCGGTTTGGAGACGATGTTGCTGGTGGAAGACGAACCCGCCGTGCGCGAGTACGCCGTCGCGGTCTTGAGCGGCGAAGGCTACCGCGTGTTGTCGGCCAGCTCCGGCATCGACGCGCTGGAGGTGTGGAAATGGCACGGGTCGAGAATCTCCCTCCTCGTCACCGACCTGGTGCTGCCGGACGGTCTGGGCGGCGTGGAACTCGCCGCCCAGCTGCGCAAGGAAAAGCCGGCGCTGAAGGTGGTGTTCACGAGCGGCTATGCGGACGAAACGATCGGCGAGGAGGATTGTCCGCCCGCCGGCACGCATTTCATCCGCAAACCCTACAAACCGAAGGCGCTGGCGCAGGCGGTGCGCGACGCGCTCGACGAAAACGGCAGCCTCTGATGCGCCCGCCGTCATGCCACCAACCCCGCCCGGAAAAAACCAGCCGATGAAATCACGGTTTCGCGGCGAGAAATGCCTCGCGGGCGGCAGGGACGACCATGTGAGAAACCCCGTGCGCCTCGGCGAACTTCAAGCCGCCTTGGAGCGGGGGCAAGCCCTGCAACTGCCGGCCACTTGAACCCTTTTTTCTCGCGTTTGATGTCCGAAAACAGCCAAGACCACAGCGAAACGTCGGATAAGACCGCCCGTTCGATCTCCGCCCTGGCCGCGGCGGGGCTGTTTCGTGAACGCCTGACGGCGCCCAAGCACATGGCCCTGGTGCTCTGTGTCCTGTCGAGCGGCTTCGGCTGCGTGGTGATGGCAGGGTGGATCTTCGACATCGGCATGTTCAAGAACGTGGTGCCCGGCTTTGCCGACATGAA
>CAZAFS010000360.1:0-3978 GCA_964484165.1 uncultured Opitutaceae bacterium
GGTGGGTGCGCAGGTCGCGCCAGTCGGTCTCGCCGAACCGGCGGCCCAGCAGGTCGATCGTGCCGCGGGTGGGCGTCATGTAGGCGGTGAGGGCCTTGAGCAGCGAGGTCTTGCCGCAGCCGTTCGGCCCGAGGATCGCCCAGTGCTGGCCGCGGTCCACCCGCCAGGACACGTCGTGGAGAATGACGGCGCGCCCGCGCTCGATGCGGAGATGCGAGACCTCGAGGATGGGGGCGGCGGCGCGGCGCGAAATCATCACCGCCGATGGTGGGCCAGGCGAGGTTTGGGCGTCAATGATCGCTCAGGCGACCCCGGAGGGACCGCGCCGCCGCGTTCGGGACTGGATTTGCCGCCGCCGGCGAAAAATAGGTGTAACTTTGCTTGGCCGGATGGGTTATCCTGCCAGACAGTCTGTTCTTCCCGTCATGAAACACCACCTGCTTGTTTTCGTCGGCATCGGGCTGCTGTTTGCCGCCCCCATTGTTCTCCAGGCCAAGATTGAACGCACGGTCGAAAAGACCTTCACCGTCCAGCCGGGCGGCACGCTCAAGGCCGACACCAGCGGCGGCGCCATCAAGGTCGATCCTGGCGCGGGCAACACCGTCAAGATCGTGGTGAAGCAGCGCATCGACGCCGCCACCGACGCCGAGGCGGATGAGCTTCTCAAGCATCTGACGCTGACCCTCGAGCAACAGGGCAATGACGTCATCGCCAGCGCCAAGTACGAAGGGGAGCGGACGTCCTCCTGGTTCCATTTCGGCTCGTGGCCACCGGTGCAGTGCGCATTCGAAGTCACCGTGCCGACCAATTTCAACGTCGACCTCCGGACGTCGGGGGGCGGGATCACCGTGGGTGATTTGACGGGCGCGGTCGTGGCCCGCACCTCGGGTGGGGGGCTGCATTTCGGCAAGATCACGGGCACGGTTGAGGGCCACACCAGCGGCGGGGGCATCAGCCTGGAAGCCTGCACCGGGGACGTGAAGGTCCACACCTCGGGTGGCGGCATTCACCTGGGGCCGATCGGCGGCAACGCCGAGGTGCACACGAGCGGCGGCGGCATCTCCATCAAGGGTATCGCGGGGGTCGTCAACGCCCACACCTCGGGCGGGCCGATCGACGTGGCGTTTTCCGGCCCGCTGAAGGGGGACTGCGAGTTCTCCACCTCGGGCGGCGGCATCACCGTGCACGTGGATCCCAAGAGCGATTTCAATCTCGATGCCCGCACTTCCGGCGGCGGGGTGAGCTGCCAGTTGCCACTGACCGTCGTGGGGGAGATCAAACCCAGCCATGTGTCCGGCAAGGTCAACGCCGGCGGGCACGAGCTCAAGCTGCGCTCCTCGGGCGGCGGCATCCGGGTGGTGGGGGGCGACTAGAATTTTGGTAGTGATCAGCTGTGCTAAGGCCGGGCGCGGGCTGGGGCCGCGCCCGGCTGTTTGGCGCGGGGGGCAGGCGGAAAATCGCTGGCGAATGGCCGCGGCGTGCGTTCAATAGCCGCATGACCACCGAAGCCGCCTACGCGGAACTTGTTTCCAAACTCAAGCGCGCCCACGTGCTGGGGACGGTGAACGGCCTGCTCGGCTGGGACGAGCAGGTGAATTTGCCGCCGGACAGCGCCGATCTGCGCGCCGAACAGCTGGCCCTGATGGCCGAGCTCCAACACGCCGCCGCCAGCGACCCGCGCGTCGGCGAGCTGCTGACGCAGCTCGAAGGCTGCGGCGGCGAGCTGACCCCCGACCAGGCGGTGGTCGTGAAAATCGCGCGGCGCGACTACGACCGCCTGACCAAGCTGCCGGCCGAGTTTGTGCGGGAGAAGGCCCGCCACAGCAGCAAGGCGTTCCACGCCTGGGCGGAGTGCAAGGGGAAGTCCGATTTCGCCGGCTACGCGCCCTTCATCCAGAAGCATCTCGACCTGGCCAAACAGGAGGCCGCCTACCTCGGCTATGCCGCCGCGCCCTACGATTACATGATCGACCGGCACGATCCCGGCATGACGGCGGCGGTGATCGACCGGCTGTTCGGCGAGCTGCAGGCGGGCCTGGTGCCGCTCATGCGCGAGATCGTGTCCTCGCCGGTCAAGGCGCGGCCCGAGGTCTTCCGCGGCTTTCCGACGGAAAAGCAGCGCGCCTTCCTGCGCGAGGTGACCGAACGCCTCGGGTTCAACTACCGGCGCGGGCGCATTGACGTGTCGCTGCATCCGTTTTGCGAGGGCAGCGGCGCCGACATCCGCATGACCACGCGGTTCAACGAGGACTTTCCGCTCAGTTCGCTGTTCGGCGCCATCCACGAAACCGGCCACGGGCTGTATGAGCAGGGCACGCGGCTGGAGCACCAGGGCACGGCGCTCGGCCAGGCCGTGGGCATGGCGGTGCACGAGTCGCAGAGCCGCCTCTGGGAGAACCAGGTCGCGCGCGGCCGCGCCTTCTGGCGGTTCTTCGAGCGCCGTTTCCGCGCCACCTTCGCCAAACAACTGCGCGCCGTGACGTCGGATGAGCTCTACCTCGCGGTCAACGCCGTGCGGCCGACGCTCATCCGGGTGGAGGCCGACGAGGTGACCTACAATCTGCACATCATCCTGCGGTTCGAGCTGGAGAAGCGGCTGTTTGCCGGGACCCTGGCGGTGGCCGATCTGCCCGCGGCGTGGAACCAGCGGGCGCAGGAGCTGCTCGGCCTCACGCCGCCCAACGATCGCGAGGGGGTGCTGCAGGACGTGCATTGGTCGGGCGGCATGTTCGGCTACTTTCCGAGCTACTGCCTGGGCAACATGATGGCCGCGCAGCTCTGGTACCGGGCTTTGGCCGACCTGCCGGGCGTGGAGGAGGACTTCGCGCGCGGCGATTTCTCGCGGCTGCTCGGCTGGCTCCGGCGCAACGTGCACGAACAGGGCCGGCGCCACGACACGCAGGAACTCGTGCGGGTGATCACGGGCGAGTCGCTGACGCCGAAACACCTGCTGCGCTATCTGGGCGAACGGTATCTGCCGTTGTACCAGAAATAAAACGCCAACATCCAAAACTCCAAACGCCCAAGGGCAGACAGCCCACGCGGTCTCGGGTTCGTTGGGGGCTTCGGGGTTTGGAATTTGGGATTTGGACTTTGGGCTTTTGAACTCCATGGGCCTGATCGACACCCACACCCATCTGGACGGCTTCGCCCGGCGCGGCGAATTGCCGGGCGTGCTCGACCGCGCCCGGGCGGCGGGGCTCGAAGCGATGATTGCCATCGGCACGGAGCCGGGGGACTGGGCGCTGTATCGCGATCTCGCCCGCGAGCATCCGGGAGTGGTGCGCTACACGGTCGGCCTGCATCCCTGCTCGGTGGACGAGCGTTGGGAGTCGGCCCTCGCGCAGATGGAGGATTTCTGGGGCGGGGCGCTCGGCCGGCCGGCAGAGCCGGGCGCGCCGAGTGAAGACACGGCGGTCCCGCCCCACCCGGTGGCAGTGGGCGAGGTGGGGCTCGACCGGTTTCACCTCCCCAAGGACGCGGCGGCGGCCACGCGGATCTTCGAGGTCCAGCGCGCGGCGTTTGCGGCCGGCCTGGAACTGGCCCGCCGGCTGGCGGTGCCGGTCGTGGTGCATTCGCGCGGCGCATTCGCCGAGTGCGTGGAAATGGTCGACGCGAGCGGGGTCGACTGGCGCCGCGTGGTCTTTCACTGCTTCAGCGAAGGCGCCGGCGAGATGGAAACGCTGCGGCAGCGCGGCGGGTATGGATCGTTCACCGGGATCATCACCTACAAGAACGCCGAGGCGGTGCGGGCCGCCGCCACGCGGCAGGGGCTGGCGCGGCTGATGATCGAGACGGATGCCCCCTACCTGGCGCCGGCGCCGCACCGCGGCCAGCCGAATGAACCGGCCTTCGTGCGGCACACGGCCGAGTTCTGCGCCGGCCTGTTCGGCGTCGGCTACGAGGAACTGGCGGCGGCGACCACCGCCACCGCCCGGGGATTTTTCGGCCTGTGACTCACGCCAAGACGCAAAGGCG
>CAZAFS010000361.1:0-3974 GCA_964484165.1 uncultured Opitutaceae bacterium
TTCACCACGATCTTCGACCGCTCCTGGTACGGCCGCGTGCTGGTGGAGCGGGTCGAGGGCTTCGCCACGCCGGCGGAATGGGGCCGGGCCTACCAGGAGATCGACAACTTCGAGGAGCAGCTCACCGAGCACGGCATCGTGGTCAACAAATTCTGGATCCACATCAGTCCGGAGGAGCAGCTCCGCCGCTTCAAGGAACGGCAGACGATCGAGTACAAGCAGTACAAGATCACGGACGAGGACTGGCGGAACCGGAAGCAGTGGCCCGACTACAAGCTGGCCGTGAACGACCTGGTCACGCGCTGCAGCACCGAGTTCGCGCCGTGGACGCTCGTCGCCGGCAACGACAAGAAGTTCGCCCGCGTGCAGATCCTCAAAACCATCGTCAAGCGGCTGGAGGCGGCGCTGTGAGCGGAAACTCGAAATCCGAAAACCGAATCTCGAAACAAATCCGAATGTCCAAGGCTCGAAAGAGGAATTCGACCCAGCCGGGAGTTTGGGGTTTGGCGCCTTCGATCCCTCAAGCTTCGGATTTGTTTCGAGTTCCGAATTTCGTGCATCGGATTTTCCGGACCCGCGCGTGATGCGCGGGACATGGCCGCCAAGGGAGCACCGCGTTCGTCTCATGTCCGCCGACCAGCCCACCACCGCCCCGCCCGGCCTCGCGCCGCGCCGCCGGGATCACCTCGCCGGGGACCTGTGGGGCGGCTTTGCGGCGATGCTGGTCGTGCTGCCCTCCTCGATCGCCTACGGCGTGGCGGTCTACGCGCTGCTGGGGACCGACTACATCGGGCTGGGCGTGCGTACCGGCCTGCTGGGCGCCATCGCCCTCGGCCTCGTCGCCGCCGCCCTCGGCGGCGCGCCCCGGCTGATCTCGACCCCGAGCGCCCCGGCCGCGGCGGTGCTGGCCGCGCTGGTCGCCGGACTCCTGGCGGGCGGCGCCGGCGGCCCGGTGGCGCCGGAGCGGATCGTGGTGCTGCTGACGCTTGTGGCCCTGCTGTCCGGCTGCCTGCAATTCCTGTACGGGCTCCTCGGCGGCGGCCGGCTCATCAAATACATCCCCTACCCCGTGGTCTCGGGTTACCTGAGCGGCGTGGGCGTGCTGATCTTTCTGAGCCAGGTGCCGAAGTTTTTCGGCTGGCCCGGCGGCGTCCCGCTCGGAACGGGCCTGGTCTCGCTCTCATTCTGGCGGTGGCCCGCCGTCGCCGTGGGCGCGGTCACCGTCGCGGGCATGGTGCTGGCGCCGCGGCTCACCCGGGCCGTGCCCGCCACCATCCTGAGCCTGCTCGCCGGCGTGCTCACCTATTTCGGCCTGGGGCTGTTCCGGCCGGAGCTGCTCCACCTCCACCACAATCCGCTGGTGCTCGGTCCGGTGGGCGGGGACGCGGGCGCGATCGGCGCGGCCATTGCCGGTCACTGGGCCGCCTTCGGGTCGGTGCGTTTCTCCGACCTCGCCGGCCTGATGATGCCGGCGCTGACGCTGTCGGTCCTGCTGTCCATCGACACCTTGAAGACCTGCGTGGTGGTGGACGCGCTCACGCGCAGCCGGCACGACTCGAACCGGGAGCTGCTCGCCCAGGGGGCGGGCAACCTGGCCTCCGCGCTGCTCGGCGGCATGCCCGGGTCGGGCATGATGGGCGCCACGCTGGTGAACGTGAACAGCGGCGGACGCACGCGTCTGTCCGGCCTGCTGGAGGGGGCCTTCGTGCTCGCCGCCCTGCTCCTGTTCGGTCGCTGGATCGCGTGGGTGCCGATCGCCGGCCTGGCCGGCATCCTGTTCGTGATCGCATTCCGCATGGTCGACTGGGGCAGCTTCCAGCTGCTGCGGCAGAAATCCACCGTGCTCGACTTCTGTGTCAGCGCCGCGGTCGTGGTCGTCGCGGTGGGCTTCAACCTCATCGCCGCCGCCGGCACCGGCCTGGGGCTGGCCATCCTGCTCTTCATCCGCGAACAGATCCGCGGCTCCGTTATCCGGCGGCGGGTGACCGGCGACCACATGTCGTCCACCCAGCGCCGTCTCCCGGAGGAACAGGCCGTGCTCCAGCAGTACGGCGCCCAAACGACCATCTGCGAGTTGCAGGGCAGCCTGTTCTTCGGCACGACCGACCGGCTGTACACCGAGCTCGAGCCGGATCTGAAGCGCTGCCGCTACCTCGTCCTCGACATGCGCCGCGTCCAGTCGGTCGACTACACGGCGGCCCACCTGCTCGAGCAATTCGAGGCGATCCTCAAGGAGCGCGGCGGCTACCTGCTGTTCAGCCGGTTGCCCGCCAGCCTGCCGACGGGGCAGGACCTGCGCGCCTATTTTGCCCAGGTCGGCGTGACGCACGGGAAGGAAAACGTGCGCAAGTTCGACACGCTCGACGACGCGCTCCAGTGGGTCGAGGACCGGATCCTGGCCGAAATGCTGCCCCGCCGCGACGAAGGGGAGGCGCCGCTCGAGCTCACGCAATTCGAACTGATGAGGGATTTTGAAACCGAGCACACGCACGTCCCGTTCGCTCCGCTGGCCGCCTGCGTCGTCGAGCGCTCATGCGCGCCGGGCGAAGTGATCTTGCACGCGGGTGACGTGGGCGACGAGCTGTTCCTGATCCGCCGCGGAACGGTGCGCCTCTTCCTGCCGGTCGGCGAGGGTAATTACCACAACCTGGCCTCGTGCGGCCGGGGTGATTTTTTCGGCGAGGTCGCGTTCCTCGACCGCGGCCGGCGCACCGCCAGCGCCGTCGCCGTGACGGCGGTGGACCTGTTCGCAATCTCGCGCGCGCGGTTCGACGAAGTGTCGCGGGCGCAACCGGTGATCGGCGTGAAGATGTTCGTCCGCCTGGCCCGCGCCCAGGCCCTGCGGCTGCGCCGCGCCGACGCCGAGCTCCGCGCCTGGTACGAAACGTGACGCCCGGCGCCCGCCGCGCCCCGACCGCCCGTCACCGCGTTTCCGCCGTTCAGCCACTGCCGGATTGCGGCGGACGGCCGCGCCGGCATGTTGGCCAGCGCATGAAAAAGGCTCCAGCCCTCCTCGCCGCCCTGCTCCTCGCCGCCGTTCCCGCGGCCGTCGCAGCAGAAAATCCCCCGCCCACGCTCGCGGACGTCGTCCAGAAGGCCGCGGCCAAGCTGCCGGCGGGCGGCATCGTCGCCGCCGAGATCGACCACGGCAGCGTCCGTTTCGTAAGCGCCGGGGACTTTGCGCCCCGCGCCGGCGTGCCGCCTGAGAAAGTCATCTTTGAAATCGGCTCGATGACCAAGGTGTTCACGGGGCTGCTCCTCGCGGCGACCGTGAACGAGGGCAAGGCGCGGCTCGACGATCCCATCGCCAAATATCTGCCGGCCGACCTCAAGCTCGCGCCGGCGGTGGCCGCAATCACGCTCGAGCAGCTCGCCACCCACACCTCGGGGCTGCCGCGCCTGCCGGACAATATGAAACCGGCCGACCCGCTCGACCCCTACGCCGAGTACGGGCCGGCCGACATGTACGCCTTTCTCACCGCCTACGCCCCGTCGAAACCCGTGCCGCAGCCGGCCGACTACTCGAATCTCGGCCTGGGCCTGCTCGGCCACATCCTGGAACGGATCCACGGTAAGAGCTACGCCGAGCTGGTGACGGAGCGGATCACCGGCCCGCTGGGCATGAAGGACACCGTGATCGAGCTCGACCCCGACCAGCAGGCACGCTTCGCGGTGCCGCACTCCGGGTCCACGACCGTCAAACCGTGGCGCGTTCCCGGACTCCCCGGCGCGGGCGCCCTGCGCTCGACCGCGACCGACCTGGCGCGGTTCGTGTCGGCGCTCCTGACTCCGGGCGATTCGCCGCTGCAGGCCGCATGGGTGCTGGCCCGCCAGCCGCGAACCGACATGGGCGGCGAAAAAATCGGCCTCGCCATCATGGTCGGCAAACGCAACGGCGCGCTCACCTACTCGCACGGTGGCGGCACCGGCGGTTACCGCAGCTACATCGAGTTCTCGCCGGAAAAACAGCATGG
>CAZAFS010000362.1:0-1655 GCA_964484165.1 uncultured Opitutaceae bacterium
GCTTTGACTCCGGCGGCAGGGGCCTGTTGATTGGCGGCAGCAAAGGTCGAGCCTCCCCCCGGACGGGCCGGTCGTCCGGCCGCCGGCGCGGTGGCAGCCCGGTGAGACAACCCCGAAAAAAGGCAACTGACATGACCCTAACGCGACGCAGTGCAATCAAGATTCTGGCGGGCGCGGTGCCGGCCCTCGGCGTGGCGCGCGCCTCGCGGGCCGCCGGCCCGGCGGACACTCCCGTGCCCGCGGAAAAAACCGCCCCGGTTATTCCGCCGGGCCCCTTCCAAGGCACCCGGCAGTCGTTGCGCGCCTACCGTGTTCCCGAGTGGTTCCGCAACGCCAAGTTCGGCATGTGGGCCCACTGGGGCCCACAGTCCTCGGTCGAGGAGGGCGACTGGTACGCCCGCAACATGTACCTGCAGGGTAGCCGGCAGAACCAATACCACGTGGCGCATTACGGGCACCCCTCGAAGGTCGGCTACAAGGACCTGATCGCGGACTGGAAGGGGGCGGAGTTCGATCCCGACCACCTCGTGGGCCTCTACAAGAAGGCCGGCGCGCGGTATTTCATGAGCATGGGCGTGCACCACGACAACTTCGACCTGTGGAACTCCGCCCACACCCGCTGGAACGCGGTCAACATGGGCCTGAAGCGCGACGTCGTCGGTGAATTCCGCGAGGCGGCGTTGAAGCACGGCCTGCCGTTCGCGGTCAGCGACCACCTCTGGGTTTCCTACAAATGGTTTTCCGTCAGCCACGGCAGCGACCACGACGGGTCGCTGGCCGGCGTCCCCTACGACGGCGTCAACCCGGAATTCGCCGATCTCTACGGCACCTGCGACGAGGTTGACACCGATCTGGATTGGAACGAGGACGGCATTCCCGAGACCTGGAAGCGCCACTGGTTCGCGCGGATCAAGGATCTGGTGGACAAGTACCAGCCGGACCTCCTTTACAGCGACGGCCACCTGCCATTCGAGGAGTGGGGCCTGAGCCTCGTGGCGCATCTCTACAACGTGAGCGCGCAGCGCCACGGCGGCGCGGTGCAGGCCGTCTACACCAGCAAGCGCCGGCAGGATTCGGCCGAGGGCCTCTGCGTGCTCGACGTCGAGCGCGGCCTCGTCGACACCATCTGGCCGGAGCCGTGGCAGACCGACACCTGCATCGGCGAATGGCACTACCGGCGCGGCATCAAATACAAGACCCCCAAGACGGTCGTCGACATGCTGGTGGACATCGTCAGCCGCAACGGGAACCTGATGCTGAATTTCCCGCTGCCGAACAGCGGCCGGCTCGACGACGAGGAGATGAAGGTGCTGGACGGGATCACGGCGTGGATGGCCGTGAACAGCGAGGCCATTTATGACACCCGGCCGTGGAAGATCTTCGGCGAGGGGCCTGGTACGCAAAAGCCGGCGGCGAACGAGCAATTCAACGAGAACAGCCGGAAGCCGCTCACCGCCGCGGACGTGCGGTTCACGACCAAGGGGCCGGTGCTCTACGCGTTCTTCATGGGCTGGCCGGAGAAGGAGGCCGTGATCGCCCCGCTCGCCACCACCAGTCCGAATGTGGCCGGACGCATCGCCGACGTGGACCTGCTCGGCTTTGGCGGAAAGCCGGCGTGGACGCACAACGACAAAGGGCTGACGGTGCAGTTGCCG
>CAZAFS010000362.1:1755-3971 GCA_964484165.1 uncultured Opitutaceae bacterium
CGCCGCCGACGCCGGGCCGCATCTGGAGAAGCACGGCCAGGCGACCCAGCTGATGGTCGACGGCAAGCCATACCTGGCGCTGGCCGGCGAGACCGCCAACACCGCCTCCTCCAGCCTGGCGTACATGGATGGAGTCTGGCCGATGCTGGCGAAGATGAACCTCAACACCGTGCTCGTCGGCGTGGCATGGGACTGGATCGAGCCGGTCGAGGGCAAATTTGACTTCACGTTGGTGGACGGTCTGCTGGCCGGCGCCCGCCGCCACCATTTGCATCTGATATTCCTGTGGTTCGGGAGCTGGAAAAATGGCATTTCCAGTTTCGTGCCGGCCTGGGTCAAGGCCGACCAAACCCGGTTTCCGCGGGTGCAGATCAAGGGCGGCAAATCGATCGAGGTGCTCTCCCCGTTCAGCCCGGCAAACCTCGAGGCCGACACCCGCGCCTACACGGCGCTGATGCGGCATCTGCACGAAGTCGATGGCGGGCACGTCGTGATCATGATCCAGATGCAGAACGAGGTGGGCGTCCTGGGCGATTCGCGCGACCGTTCCGCGGCGGCGGACGCCGAGTTCGCGAAACCCGTGCCGGCCCGATTGGGCGCCTACCTCCAGCAGAACCGGGACCGACTGTCCCCGGACCTGGTGAAGGCGTGGGACGCCGCCGGCGGCAAGACTGCGGGCACCTGGCCGGAGGTCTTCGGCGCCGGCCCGGCGACGGACGAGATCTTCATGGCGTGGAGCTACGCGTGTTACATGGATCACATCGCCGCGGCGGGGAAGGCGGAGGATCCGCTGCCGGTGTACACCAACACCTGGATTGTGCAGCCGGAGGACAACGGGCCGGGCGACTATCCGAGCGGCGGCCCGGAGCCGCTGGTGCTCGACATCTGGAAGGCCGGGGCACCCTCGATCGACCTCAACGCGCCGGACATCTACCTGCCGGATTTTGCCGGGTGGTGCGGGCGGTTCCACCGGGCCGACAACCCGCTGTTCGTCCCCGAGTCGCGCGGCGATGCGGGCGGGGCGGCCAACGCCTTCTTCGCGATCGGCCGGCACGATGCGATCGGGTACTCGCCGTTCGGCATCGACAATGCCGGGCGCCTGCTGACCCTGCGGCCGGACGCCGGCGCGCCCGTTCCGGACCGGGTGGAGAACCTGCCGCTGCCCAAGGCGTATGCGGTGCTCGCGCAGCTGACCCCGCTGATTCTCGAACACCAGGCAAGCGGCACCATTTCCGCGGTCGCGCTCAACCGCGCGCACCAGACCGAGAGCATTCCGCTCGGCAACTATACGGTCAATTTCGACCTGCGGCGCAACCGCCGCGACCCGAGCCAGGTGCCGGCGCTGGGCTACGGCCTCGTCATCGCCGTCGGCCCCGACGAGTACGTCGTGGCCGGCACCGACATCGACGTCACGTTCACGCCGCGGACGCCGGGCCCGCCGATCGCGGGCTTGGCTGAGGTGCAGGCCGGCCAGTTTATCAACGGCCGGTGGGTGCCGGGGCGCCGGCTGAGCGGCGACGACATCCTGCTGAACTACAAGCTGGCCGAGGCGGCGGAGAACGACCAGTCGGGCAGCGGCCTCCGCTTCGGTCCGGACGGGCCCACCATCCAGCGCGTCACGCTCTACCGGTATCGCTGAGCGGGGCGTGCGGGCGTCCGAATTTGTAGGAGCGAGCTTCGGCCTTCGCATGAAGCTACGGCCGACAGGTGCTCGCGACCTGTCCTCCGTAGCCCGGGCGAAGGAGGATGGCAGAGGCAGATCGCCTGCCCCTCGACAAGCTCGGGGCCCTGAGCCTGCCGAATGGGCAAGCAGGCTCCTACAGTATTGGCCTAACGCCCGCCGCCCGTCGGAGGGGCAGCGTCAAACGGGGATTGTCATTCTGTACGAAGTGAAGAATCCAGCGGGACGTGGCCGAATTCCGCCACGGAGATCTTCTGAATGCTTCGCTCCGCTCAGCATGACAAACGCCCAAAACCGGGGAGCGAAGACGCTCGGCGGCGCGAGCTGCGGGCGCGTTCGCAGCACCGCCTTTCGAAACGCAATGGGCGGCATTCGGGCCCGCGCGCCGTAGCCTTGGCGGAGGCGGGCGATGCCGCCCTACAAGCGGCGAATTCCGGAATTGTAGGGCGCGGTCGCCGAACCGCGCCTTCTTCCTCTCATTCCACCGTGACCGACTTGGCCAGATTGCGCGGCTTGTCGACGTCGCGCCCGAGTT
>CAZAFS010000363.1:0-3962 GCA_964484165.1 uncultured Opitutaceae bacterium
CCAGGCAGCCGCCGCCCCGCGCGGGCGGGAGTTGACCGATCTGTTACGTTCAGCGTCGTTACTCCGGGATTGCGCCCGGCAGACTCTCCGTGTCTCTGTGATTGACCCATCGATCCCATGTCCTCGCCCGTTGAAAATGTCGTCATCGTCGGCACCGGCTGCGCCGGCCTGACCGCCGCCGTCTACGCCGCCCGCGCCAACCTCGTGCCGCTCGTGCTCGAGGGCGGCCAGCCCGGCGGCCAGCTCACCACCACCTCCGAAGTCGAGAACTTCCCCGGCTTTCCCGGGGGGGTCGACGGTTTCCAGCTCATGGACAACCTGCGCAAGCAGGCGGCGCGGTTCGGCGCACGCTTCGAGCAGGCGCTGGTGACGGCGGTGGATTTCACGGCCGCGCCGCGGTCGCTCGTCTGCGGCGACCGGCGCATCCTCGCCAAGACCGTGATCATCGCCACCGGCGCGTCCCCGCGCCTCACCGGCGTCCCCGGGGAAAAGGAGCTTTACGGCGGCAAGGGCGTCACGACCTGCGCGACGTGCGACGGCGCGTTCTACCGCAACCTGGACGTCGCGGTGATCGGCGGCGGCGACTCGGCCTGCGAGGAGGCGCTCTTCCTCACCCGCTTTGCGAGCAGGGTCTATCTGGTGCACCGCCGCGACGCGCTCCGCGCCTCGAAGATCATGGCCGAGCGCACCACCAGCCATCCGAAGATCCAGATGGTGTGGGACCACGTGCCGGTCGAGGTGCAGGGCGGGGCGGCGGGCGCCGTCAGCGGCTTGAAGGTGCGGCACGTCAAATCCGGCGCCGAGCGGGTGCTGCCGGTGAAGGGCGTGTTTCTCGCCATCGGCCATGTGCCGAACACCCAGCCGTTCGCCGGGGCGCTCGAGGTCGATGACAACGGCTATCTCAAGCCCGCGGCCGGCTCGCAGGTGAAGACCCGGGTGCCGGGCGTCTACGTCGCCGGCGATTGCGCCGATCACGTCTACCGCCAGGCCGTGACGGCGGCGGGCATGGGCTGCCAGGCCGCGATCGAGGCCGAGCGCTGGCTGGCCGAGCACGGCGGGTGAGCGGCCGCGGCGCGCGGCCCGCGGAAACCCGGATCACATCCCGACCGGCTGCCGCCGGCGCGGTGCCAGCCAGGGATCAAGTAATCCCAGATTCGGTTTGAGTGCAGCGGGGCGGCTGCTTTAATCCGCGCACCGCATCGCCTATGAATCCCGCGGAGAGCGAACCGCCCGTGTACAATCTGCATCTTGCCCTGACCCTTTACGCCCGCGAAAGCCAGGCCCCTTTCCCGCTGCGCCGGCGAAACCTGATGGAGATCGTGCGCAACATCGACACCGACGCCGCCCTGCTGGAACAGGAGATCACGCGGATTCAGCAGCGGCTGGGCACGCGCGACGAGCAGCCGGGGGACGTGGACCGGGTCAGGGTCGCGGGACACCGCCTGAGCAATCTGATGTGCCTGGCCGTGCTGATGCAGGGCTTGAAGGAGCGGGGGCAGCTGCTCGAGCGCCGCACAACCCCGTCCATCCCGTTGCCGGCGGGAACGGAATCGCCCTTCGGCGTCAGTTGAAGGGAGAACCGGGCACTGCGGCCGGCGCCACCCGCGCCCTGGCGCCGGTCCGGTTGGCCGGAAGGTCCGGGGCAAACTGCCGCCCAGGGTTGCGAACCGCCGCCGATGGCGGAGACTAGCCCACGGAGCACCATGCGGGTCGTCGTTTTCAGCACCAAGCCCTACGACCGCGGTTTTCTCGACGCGGCCAACGCGGGACGGCACGAACTCGTGTACCAGGAGCCGCATCTGTCACCGGCCACCGCACCGCTCGCGGCCGGAGCCGCGGCGGTCTGCCTGTTCGTGCACGACCACGCCGACGCCGCGGCGATCGACGCGCTGGCCGGCCTCGGCGTGCGCGGCATCGCGCTGCGCTGCGCCGGCTACAACAACGTCGATCTCGCGGCGGCCGCCCGGCGCGGCCTGGCGGTGACGCGCGTGCCCGCCTACTCACCGCACGGCGTCGCCGAGCATGCCGCCGCCCTGCTGCTGGCGGTGGACCGCCGCATCCACCGCGCCTACGACCGCGTCCGCGACGGCAATTTCGCCCTCGACGGCCTGCTCGGCTTCGACCTCTACGGCAAGACGGTCGGGGTGATCGGCACGGGCAAGATCGGCACGTGTTTTGCGCGGATCATGACCGGTTTCGGCTGCCGGGTGCTGGCGCACGATGTCGCGGAGAATCCCGCCGTGCGCGCGCTGGGCGCCGATTATGTGCCGCTCGACCGGCTTTTTGCGGAGGCACACGTGATCAGCCTGCACTGCCCGCTGACGCCGCAGACGCGCCACTTGATCAACGCGGCGGCGCTGGCGCGCATGCGGAAGGGCGTGTACCTGATCAACACCAGCCGCGGGCCGCTGATCGACACCGCCGCCGTCATCCGCGCGCTCAAGTCCGGCCGGCTGGGCGGCCTCGCCATCGACGTGTACGAGGAGGAGGAGGGCGTGTTTTACGAGGACCTCTCCGCGGCGATCCTGGCCGACGACGTGCTGGCGCGGCTGCTGACGTTTCCCAACGTGATCGTCACGAGCCACCAGGCGTTCTTCACCCGGGAAGCCATGACGGCCATCGCCGCGACGACCCTGGCCAATCTCGACGACCTTGCCGCGGGCCGCCCCTGCCCCAACGCCCTGAAGGCCTGAGCCGCCCCGCGCGCGGCCCGGCGGTCGGAATCCCCGGGACTTTTCCCCACCCGCCGCCGCTTAGGTTGGACAATAGCGTCGGCCCGGCTTAGAAAAATGCCTCACCTGCTTCACCGGCGGGCTGAAAAAACCACTCCGGCATGAGTGTTTCCCTCCCGCCCATTCCGACCAACGAATCGGCCCGTCTCAGTGCGTTGCGGCGCTATCAACTGCTCGATACGCCGCCAGATGAGGCGTTCGACGGCATTGTCCGGCTGGCGGCGCTGATCTGCGATACCCCCATTGCCGTGGTATCCCTGGTGGACGAGCACCGCCAGTGGTTCAAAGCGGCCGTCGGTCTCGAGGCGCACGAAACGCCGCGACAGTACTCGTTTTGTGCGCACGCCATCAACGAACCCACCGAGGTCATGGTAGTGCGGGACGCGACGACCGACACCCGGTTCATGGACAATCCGCTGGTGCGGGACGAGCCGCACGTCCGCTTTTATGCCGGCGCCCCGCTCGTGACCCACGACGGTTTCGCGCTTGGCACGCTGTGCGTGGCCGACCCGCGGCCGCGCGAGATGACCGCCTCCCAGCAGGGGGCGCTGCGCTTGCTGGCGGCCCAAGTCATCAACCAGTTTGAACTCCGCCGCGCCGTGACGGATCTGGCCGTGCGCCTCGAGACCGCCCAGCGCTTCGTCCATATCGGCGACTGGCAATACGACATCGGGCGCAATCACCACGACTGGTCGGACGAGGTGTTCCGGATTCTGGGCGTGACGCGGGACACGTTTGACCCCGACCGCATGAACTTCTTCGCGTACGTGCACCCGGAGGACGTCGCCCGGGTGCGCCGGTTCGAGCTTTCGCTCCGGGCGAACGAGACCCGCGGGCGGATCGACCACCGCATCCTGCGTCCGGACGGACAGGTGCGCCACGTCCGCACCTACGCCGAGGTTACCCGCGATGCGGACGGCCAGCCGCAGCGCCTGGCCGGCTCGGTGCAGGACATCACCGAATACCGCCTGGCGCAGGAGGCGCTGCACGAAAGCGAACAGCGCTACAAACTCGTGTCCCGCGCCATCAGCGACGTCCTGTGGGACTGGGACCTGACGGCCGACACGATCTGGCGCAGCGAAGGATTCAAGACCGTGTTCGGGTTCTCCACGGACGAAATCGAACCGGTCCTCGATTGGTGGAGCAAGCGCCTGCATGCCGACGACCGCGACCGAGTCGTCAGCGGCCTGCGGCGGGCGATCGACTCAGACCAGGAGACGTGGGCCGACG
>CAZAFS010000364.1:0-3961 GCA_964484165.1 uncultured Opitutaceae bacterium
GCCGCGGCCACCGACTGGCGCAGCTGTTCGCGTTCGGTCTGCAGGAGGATGATCTCCTTTGCGCGCTGGCTGAGCGCACTCTCCGCCTGCCGGGCGCGCTGATCCGCCGCGACCGCGGCGGCTTTGGCGCCTTCCGCCTCCTTCCCGGCCGCCGCCAGCGCCTCGTTGAACTTCACATTTTCGGCGCGGAGCGCCGCGAGATCCTGCTCCGGTTCACCGGCCGGCCCACCCGAGGGGCCGACCGTCCCCGGGACCTCGACCGCGGCGCGGGTGGCGGGAACCGACGCCGGCGGGCCGGCCGGCGTCGCGGTCATCGCCGCCGCCGGGTGGAGGGTGACCACTCCGGGAATGGTCTTGCGCCGCTCCTCGAGACGGCTCCGGGCGGTCGCGAGCTGTTCGGCGGACAGCGAGTCCGTCAGCGAGCGGAGCGCCCGGCCGGTGGCGCCGTTCTCGGCCGCCAGGCTGAGCCAGACATAGCCCTCGATGGGATCCGCCGGGCCGTTGCGCCCTTCGGCATAGATCAGGCCCAGGTTGTACTGGGCGATGGCGTTGCCGTGCTCGGCCTTGGCCCGCAGGCCGGTGATCTCGGCGTCCGCCGCCCACAGGATCGCACCCAAGGCCAGACTGCCAAGCACCAGTGCGCCCCAGCGGGCGCGCACAAGAAAACGCGTTTTCATGAGGGAGAACTGAGGAGCTGCCGCCATGCTGCGATTTTTCGCAACAGTGGCAATAGAGGAAGCGGCCGGCCGGGCCGGAGGACTACAACGCCCAGCCCCGCGCCCGCCCGACCGCGCGGCGCCAGTCGACCTGAAGACGCCGCATCGCGGCCGCCGGCGCCCGGGGCCGGAAGGTGCGCTCGGTCCGCCAGAGCGCGGCGATTTCCGCGCGGTCCTTCCAGAAACCCGTCGCCAGACCGGCGAGGTAGGCGGCGCCGAGGGCGGTTGTCTCGGTGGTGCGCGGCCGCACCACCGGCACCCGCAGCAGGTCGCACTGGAACTGCATGAGCCCGGTGTTCACGGTCGCCCCGCCGTCGACGCGCAGTTCGCGCAGCCGGAGTCCGGCGTCGGCCTCCATGGCCCCGAGGAGGTCGGCGCTCTGGAAGGCGATGCTCTCGAGCGCGGCGCGGGCCAGATGCGCCGCGGTGGTGCCGCGCGTCAGCCCCACGATGGCGCCGCGCGCGGCGGCGTCCCAGTGCGGCGCGCCCAGGCCGGTGAAGGCCGGCACGAGGTAGACGCCCCCGTTGTCCGGCACCCGCGCCGCCAGCGTCTCGATATCGGCCGAGCGGGCGATGAGCCCGAGGCCGTCGCGCAGCCATTGCACGACGGCGCCGCCGATGAAGACGCTGCCCTCAAGCGCGTATTCGGTGCGGCCGCCGACGCGCCACGCCACGGTGGTGAGGAGATGGTGGCGCGAGACGACCGGCCGGCCGCCCGTGTGCAGCAGCAGGAAGCAGCCGGTGCCGTAGGTGTTCTTGGCCATCCCCGGCTGGAAACAGGCCTGGCCGAACAGCGCCGCCTGCTGGTCGCCCGCCACGCCCGCGATGGGCACGCCGCGCAGCGCGCGCAGCGTGGTGACTTCGCCATAGATTTCGCTGCTCGCCCGGACCGCCGGCAGGACCTCGCGCGGAATCCGCAGCAGGCGGAGCAGCTCGTCGTCCCAGTCACCCGCGCGGAGGTCGAGCAGCAGGGTGCGCGAGGCGTTGGACACGTCGGTGGCGTGCACGCGGCCTCCGGTGAGCTGCCAGACCAGCCAGGTGTCGACCGTGCCGAAGGCCAGTTCGCCGCGCCCGGCCCGCCGCCGCGCCCCCGGCACGTGGTCCAGCAGCCAGGCGAGTTTCGTCCCCGAAAAATAGGGATCCAGCACCAGCCCGGTCTTGCGCCGAAACAGGGGCTCGAGCCCGCGCGCCTTCAACCGCGCGCAGAAGTCGGCGGTCCGCCGATCCTGCCAGACAATGGCGCGCGCCACGGGCCGGCCGGTGCGGCGCTCCCAGAGCAGGGTGGTTTCGCGCTGGTTGGTGACGCCGACGGCGGCGATGGCGGCGCCCGTGAGGTTCGCCTCCGCCAGGGCTGCGAGCGCCACCCGCCGGGTGCTGTCCCACAGGTCGGCCGGATCGTGCTCGACCCAGCCCGGCCGGGGATAATGTTGCGGAAACTCCTGCTGCACCGTCGCGCGCGGCCGGCCGCGCCGGTCAAACACGATGGCGCGCGACGAGGTGGTGCCCTGATCCAAGGCCAGCACAAAGCCGCTCATGGCCGGCATCTTGCATGCCACCGCGGCCCGGGCAAGCGCCGTGCGCGGGAAACTGTGCTTGCCGCCGGAGCGTCATCTGCAAAACTGGTAAGCCTGCTTAGTATCTTTCCGTCATGTCCGCCGTCAAAACCAACTCCGACCGCCGCCCGGGTTTCCTCCTGCATGAGCTCAGCCACCTGCTGCGCCGGGAGTTTGACCGGCGGGTGGAGCGCGCCGGGCTGGGCTTGACGCGCGCCCAGTGGCTTATTCTCCGCCAGATCGGCCAGCACGTCGGCTGCCGGCAGCGCGACGTGGCCGCGATGCTCCAGTTGGAGCCGGCCACCGTCGGCCGCCACATCGATCGCCTCGTCGCCGCCGGCTGGCTCGACCGCCGCGACGATTCCCGGGACGGGCGCGCATACCGCCTGCACCTCCGGGCGAAAGCCTGGCGCGCGCTGGCCCGCCTGAAACAACTCGGCGCCCTGCTCCGCGACGAGTACCTCGCCGGCATTTCGGCGCCGCGGCGCGAGGTGCTGATCGATGACCTGCTGGTGATTCGGCAAAACCTGCTCGCCTGCCGGGCCCGGGCCGAGAAACGACTTTCTCATCATGCAACTCCTCCCACACTTCAGGCGGCCCGTTGAAATGCCGCGCCCGGTGCGGGCGGCCGGCCTGGCCGCCCTCGCGGGGGCCCTGCTCGCCGCCGGATGCGGGCGCGCCCGGACCGCCGCCGGTCAGGGCGCGCCCGCCGTGCCGGTGCAGATCGGGCGCGCCGTGCGCCAGACGCTGCCCATCACGCAAAGCGCCATCGGCACCGTGCAGACCCTGCGCATGGTGGCGGTCAAGTCGCAGGTGGACGGCGTGATCGCCCAGATCCATTTTCGCGAGGGCGACGAGGTGCAGGCGGGCGATTTACTCATCACCCTGGACCGCCGGCCGTTTGAAAACAACCTGCGCAGCGCGCGGGCCGATCTCGCCAACGCCCGGGCTCAGGCCGAGCATGCCCAGGTCGAGGCCGTCCGCTACCAGCAGCTCGACCAGCAGCAGGCCATTTCCAAGGAGCAGCTCTCGCAGCTCCTCACCGACGTCGAAACCACGAATGCGCAGGTGCAGGCCAAGGAGGCCGCCGTGGCCAATGCCGAACTCCAGCTCGGCTACACGGAGATCCGCGCGCCCATCGCCGGCCGCACCGGCCAGCTCAACCTGCACGAGGGCGCGCTAGTCAAGGCCAACGATGCCGGCTTCACCCTGGTCACCATCAACCAGCTGGCCCCCATCGCGGTCGCCTACGCCGTGCCCGAGGCCTCGCTGGCGAGCTTGCGCACCGCGTTGACGACCGGGGTGGTCACCGTCACGGCGAGCCCGCATGACGGCGTGGGCCAGTCCGTCGACGGCCGGCTCGATTTCATCGACAACGCCGTGGATCCCACCACGGGCACGATTCTGCTCAAGGCCGTGTTCGCCAACGCCGACCGCGCCCTCTGGCCCGGCCAGTTCGTCGACATCATCACGCGTCTGGGCGAGGAAGCCGGCACCGTGCTCGTGCCCGCGGCGGCCGTGCAAACCGGGCAGCACGGCAGCCAGGTCTTTGTCATGAAGCCGGACCGCACCGTCGAGCTGCGCGCGGTGCAGACCGGCCCCTCGGCCAACGGTCTCATTGTGATCCGCTCCGGCGTACAGGCGGGCGAAACCGTGGTGACCGACGGCCAGGTGCGCCTTGTGCCCGGCGCGC
>CAZAFS010000365.1:0-3948 GCA_964484165.1 uncultured Opitutaceae bacterium
GGTGCTGCCGTCTTGGGGGCGCAGCCTGATGCCAGCAACACGATCAGGCCGGCGGAGATACTCAACAGGTGACGCAGGGTTTTCATGGAATCGATGGAATCAATGGGCATTAAGGAAGGCAGGAGATCAACTTTCTTTCAGCGCCTGGTCCGCCGGCCGATCCTCGCCCGACCAGATCCGCCGTTGCGTCCAGTCGGCCGCCGGCTCACGCCAAAACCGATGCGTTGCCGGCAGACCCAGCGGCTGAAACACCACCGTGCAGAGATAAAGGCTGCCGGTGCTGATGTAAGGTTCGGCCAGCGCCGGCTGGTGCCCGGCCAGCCCCACCCGCAGCCAGCCGTCCGCGTCAAACGTGCCTTCCGGCTCCAGGGTGCGGCGGATGACCGCCGTCAGACCCGAGCGCACCCCGCCGGGCGAGACCGCCGGCGGCAGCGCGTCGCGGAAGGCCTGATGGGCGAGATGGTGAAAGGCCCCGCAGCGGTAGGCGAGCGAGCGGCCGAGCGGCGGATAAGTGCCGTCCGGCCCGATCAGCCGTTCCTGCACGGCGGCATAACGCACGGCGCGGGCGGAAATCCGGGGCAGCAGGGAGTCCCCCCGGTTGGTCACGCCCTGAAGGGTCCGCAGGATCGTTCCCAGAAAGGGCTGGATGACGTAGCTATTGTAGTAATCCCAGTGAAAGTCGGGCCCATCGCCGTAAATTCCATCGCCCTTGTACCACGATTCGTGGGCCTGAACCGCCCGGTCCACGGCTTCCCCGCGCCACTCGACGCCGGCGACCGCCAGGAACGCCTCCACCATCGCGGAGAAGAGCAGCCAGTTGTTGTTGTACGGCGTGATCGCGCGCGTGGACTGCAGGGCTGCCACCAGACGGCTCTTTACCTCCGAGGACAGCGGCTCCCACAGGGATTTTCGGGCCAGCAGCAGGCCATAGGCGAGGAAGGCCGCGTCGACCAAGGGCTGGCTGCCGCGCGAGAAATTCATGCAGTCCGGTGAACTCGGATTCGTGGCCTGGTCGAGGCCGCGGCGCACCAACTCCCGCCAGCGCGCGCGCTCCGCCACCTCCGCGCCCTCTGTCTCCTCCAATTCGAGCCAGGGGCCGATGCCCGCCACGGTGCGTCCGAAGGCTTCCAAGTGACTGAAATCGCTCCGCGGACTGTTCGCCGGCGCGGCGGGCGCTTCGACCGGCATGCGGGCCCGCAACGTGCCCGCCGCCAGGTTCGTGAGCACCGGCTCGCCGACGCGGCGCATCATCCGGAGCCAATAGGCGCGATCACCCCCCGGAGACGGCGCCGGCGGCAGGGCCTGCGCGGCCCGCGCCGCCGGACCCGCGGCCGCCGCCAGCATCCCGCCCACCACGACGCGGCGGCAGAAATCGCGCCGGTCCGGCAGGGCGGTGTGGGCGGTTGGCTCCGGTTGCATGGCGCAGGACTCTCTCACCAGTCCAGCACGAGCAACGATACCGCCTGGCGCGGTAGAATAAAGGCCAGCGTCGTTTGACCGTCATGTAGCGCGACCGCCGCGTCCGGAGCGAGCGGCTGGAGCCGGCCCGCCGCCTCAAGTTCCCCGTACTGCTCCGGCGTCGGTGCGGCCGGCGAACCCATCCGCTGCCACGCGGTGAAGGCGTTGCTGTGCGTCGCGTCGATGCGATAGTGCGTCAGCCGCGCCGTGGTCACGCCCGCCGGCAGCCCGTCGACGGCCAGCGTCACCGCGGCATCGGGTCCCGGCACGTCGTCGTCGTGATAATGCCAGACGAGGACGCAGAGCCGGTGGCCGTCGAGGCTCGCGCGCGCCGCCACGTCGGCCACGCCGCGCACGCCGTCCGTCAGCACGGCATCCAGCGGCACTTCGCCGGAGCTCGCCGCCGCCACGCGCTGCCCTCCCATCCGGCTGAACATCCGGAAGACGTTGAGCACGGGCTTGTCGAGCCCGCCGCTGGCCAGCGACCGCATGGACGCGAACAGCGGCTGGTCCTCAAACTCGAAGGCCCAGGTCAGCGCCGCCTCGAGGTTCACCCCGGCGCGGTCGGCCAGGTCCGGCAGCCGCGCGAAGCTCGCCGCGGTGTAGCTCGAATACATCGTGCCGTTGCGGTAGCCGAGCTGCGGCCCCGCACAGGCCGCGCAGCCCTCGGGATCGCACTCGCCGATGACGATCGGAGTGTGCCTGAGCTCGGGATAGGAACCGATGATCCGGAAGCCGGCGTCCGCGGTCCGGAGCTCGTTGGCGAGACCCATGCGCACGTGGCCGTCCACGAACACCGGCGCGCCCTTGGCGTGAAACGACACGAAGTCGAGCGGCGTGCCGGGCTGGCCGGTGGCGGCGTTCGTGCCATGCAGGCAGTGGTCGAGAAAATCGCGCATCCACGGTCCCCCGTCGCCCGCGCTGTCGGGGCCGCCCACCCGCGCCGCGGGCAGGGCGCGGCGCACCGCCGCGACGGCGTGGTCGTGGAGTTTGAGGAATTCGGCCGGCGTGCCGCGCCAGTAACCGATGTTGGCCTCGTTCCACACCTCCCAGTACCACTGCTCGACCTCGGCCCGGCCGTATTTTTCCACGCAGTGTTCGACCCACTGGTAGACCAGTTCGCCCCACTTCGCATAATCCTTCGGCGGGTAGGACCAGCCGGTGTAGATCTCGTCGTACTTGGCCTCGGGCGTCCAGTGGTGCCGGTAAGGCTCGGGGTGGTTCGACAGCGCCTCGGGCATGAACCCGATTTCGACGTAGGGCCGCACGCCGCGGTCGAGATACGTGCCGAAGATCCGGTCGAGAATGGTCCAGTCATAGACCGGGCTGCCGGCCGCGTCCTCGGTGTAGGCGTTGGTGCTGCCCCACTTCAGCGCGGCCGCGCCGTCGCCGGTGTTCAGCAGGTTGTGCGCGCGGAAATAGACCGCTCGCGGCCGGAGTTCGCCGAGCTCGCCGATGAGCTTCCGGCCGTTGGCCATGGTGGCGTAGTTCGGCTCGTCGGCCCCGAAAAACCGCCAGATCGGGCGCATGGCGCCGAGCGGGCGGGCCGCCTCCACCCGGATGGCGACCGGAAAGGCGGCGGCGGGAGCGGGGTCCGCCCGGGCGGTGCCGGCCAGCCCGAGAGTTGCGCTCAGCAGGACCGGGAACAGGACAAGGCGCATGACTCCTTCACTGTTAATGGCGCCCGGTCCCGGCGCTCAGCGCTTCAGCCAATGAATGAAGGAGGTGCCGGCGAGACTGACCAGCACGCTCTTTTCATTGATGCTGAAGCAGGCCAGCCGCACGGACTCTCCGTCCAGCTTCAGTTCCTTGGTCTCACCCGAGGCGAACGGGACGCCGTTGATCACCGCCTGCGGCGCGCCGGGTGCGGCCGGGGCCGCGTCCAGATGGAGCTGGGTGAAGATCAGGTCCGCCTCGACGGGATTCAGGCCCGCCGTCACCTTCAGCTGGAATTTGTGCAGCCGCTCCTCGGCCTCGTCGCGCTGGGCGGGCGTCATCTCGGACCTCAACTGATCGAAGCTGCCCTGATAAATGATGGCGTACGGGCTGCGGTTGACCCCCAGCCGCATCCAGATGTAGGCGGAAATCAGGTCGTGCGGCAGCGCCTCGCCCTGGCGGTAGAATTGGGCGATGCGCAGCTGGGCGGTGTAGATCCCCGCGAAAGCCGCGCGGCTCGACCAGCGCACGGACTCGCGCAGGTCAGTGGTCCGCTGCGTCGGGCGCGCCAGCGCCGCGGAGGCGAAATGACTCCCCAGCGCCTCCTGGGCCGGCGCATAGCCCGCGCGCGCCGCGCGGTAGAACCAGTCCAGCTGCTCGGCGCCGTGCGAGGCAGGGAGCGTCCTGGCATATTCGAACTGCGCCTGGGGGTCGCCCGTCTCGGCCGCGGCCTTGAGCTTCGGGAGGTCCGGCGGATTGCCCTCCGCCCACCCCGTGACCCCGAATCCGAGTCCGACCAGAAATATCAGCCAGCGCCCTCTCATGGTCGAAAGC
>CAZAFS010000366.1:0-2009 GCA_964484165.1 uncultured Opitutaceae bacterium
GATCGTGCGGCCGGCCAGTTCGGTCAGCGGCGTGCGCCAGAAGGTCCACTCGCCGGCCCGGGTCCACTCGCCCTGATACACGAGCCCGCTGTGCAGCTGCGGCTGGCGGCAGAAGTTGAGCAGCAGCGCGAACACGTACTCGGCCACCGCGTCGGTGCCGTAGATCGGGACGTTGGTCACGGCCACGCCCCGGGCGCGCGCCGCCGGCAGGTCGACGATGTTGTAGCCGGTCGCGAGCACGCCGATGAATTTGAGTTGCGGCAGCTGCGCGAGCGTGGCGGCGGACAGCGCCACCTTGTTGGTGAGAATGATGTCGGCGTCGCGCGCGCGTTCGACGACGAGCCCGGGCGGCGTCCGCTCGTGGCAGACGAACTCACCCAGGCGGGCGACCTCATCCCACGGGTTGTCGCCGGGGTTGAGGCTATGGCCGTCGAGGACGACGATTTTCATGGGCAAAGCGCAAAGCGGTGAGCGCAAAGCGGTAAGGGCACTGTAGGGGCGCAGACTTGCTGCGCCCATCAAAACGTCCACCTCTTTCTACAGAAGCCAACGAAGAGAACGAAGGAGTATGACCTTTCTTGCCGCCTTCTGTGCCTTCTGAGCCTTATGTGGCCAAGGGACGATTCATGTCCATTTTTGCCACAAAAGGCACATGAGGCTCATGAACCCCACGATTGGCGGATGTCTTCGTTACCTTCTTTAAGCAAAAATCGATAGGGCGCAGCAAGTCTGCGCCCCTACGTATTACGGATTTGTTCACGGCTTGGCCGCCGCCGGCGCGGCGGCGGCGGCGCCTTGGAGTTCCCGCGCCGTCGCCGCCAGCGAGATGCTCACGTCGAAATAGAGGGTGAATTTGCGCCCGTCGTCCGTCTGCAGGTCCATCTTGTCGTAATGGTCCACCAGCGCCTGCTGCACGACCTTGGCGCCGAGGTCGCGGATGAGGAAGTATTCCTCGGGCACGGCGATGACCTTGAAGGCGGTCTCGGGCGTCCGGCCGTCGCCGCCGGAGGTGATGGAGCGCAGCAGCCCGTAAAACCAGCTGATCGACCGGATGTAGCCCGCCACATCGCCCGTCTGTTTCTGGCAGATCGCCACCAGCATGTAGACCTCGGCGTCGACCGGGTTCTTCGCCAGCCACACCGTTCCGAACCGGATCACATCGTCCGGGTGGTTTTTACGGAAGGCGTCATAGACGGCGTGGCGGTCCGGGGCGGCCGACCAGTCGGGCGCGTAGTCCTTGCGCGCGGCGAACTCGAAGCGAAGCTTGTTGAAGTAGTCGACGTTGATGCCCGGGTCGACGTCGGCGGCCGGCAGGCGTGCGGCGAGGAGGAGCGCGGCGGAGAGGAGGAGCAATTTCGTGGTCATCACGGGACACTGTAGGGCGGGGTCGCCGTACCCCGCCATTCTTCTTTTCACAGAAGCACGCAGAGGAAGCGGAGGGTCGCGCCGGCTGGCGCCGGCGCGCTGCGCCCGATCAATCCTTTTTTCACAGGAGGACGCGAAGGCAGCAGAGGGGCATTCTCTCCGAGGCTGCCGCCCTCCTCCGTTCAAGGTCGCAAATTGCGACCTTTAAGTTACGTAGGGGCGCTCTGTTGGCCAGCAGAGCTGCGCCCGTCCGTCGTTGTAGGGCGGCATCGCCGAATGCCGCCAAAAGAATGGAATATAGGCGGGGTCAGCGACCCCGCCCTACAATTCCGGGCGGCGCACGCGCCCGGCTTGATGTCCGGGATATGGCGGACTCTGCTGCGATTCCCCCTATGCAAACTGCACCGCCTGGACTCCCGGCGGAGTCCATTGAACATCTCATTTTCACCGTTCGCGGCCAGCGGGTGATTCTCGACGCCGATCTGGCCCGAATCTATGGCGTGCCGACCAAAAGGCTCTTGGAACAGGTTCGCAGAAATCAGGATCGCTTCCCGAGCGACTTTTGTTTTCCGCTTAACCGCCAAGAGGTTGGAAACTTGAGGTCGCAAATTGCGACCTCAAGTCGGCCTCATGGCGGCCGTCGC
>CAZAFS010000366.1:2109-3941 GCA_964484165.1 uncultured Opitutaceae bacterium
CCGCGCGGCTCGACACCCATGAAACGGCCATCGTCAAAGTGCTTCGGAGTGTGATGGACCTCCTTAATCCGCCGCCGGTGCCGGAACCCAAGCGCCCCAAAATCGGTTTCAATCGCGGAGAGGACTGAACCAGTCGGCCGATCCATCTGGTTTCGTAGGGGCGGGATCCGCCACCTTCGCCCATCCGTCGTTGTAGGGCGGCATCGCCGAATGCCGCCAAAAGAATGGAAAAATGGCGGGGTACGGCGACCCCGCCCTACAATTGCGCGAAGGCGGCCGAATGCCGCCAAGGGTTCCCGTAGGGGTGCAGTCTTGCTGCACCCTCCCGCGAATTCTCCGAATGGGCGCGACCAGCCTTCGCCCGGCTACGGCACGGCAGGCAAGATCGCGCCCCTACAAGCCACAGAACTCTTACCGCTTAGCGCCTTGCGCCCTGCGCCAGCCGGCGCCGGCGCCTTAGGGTTTGCCCCGCCGGAGGCGGATGTCATAGGTTGATTCTCTTCGCCATGCCGGGCATCTCCATCGAACTGTTGGTCTTGGGCGTGTTGCTGGTGGCCAATGGTCTCTTCGCCATGGCAGAGGTGGCCATTGTCTCGGCGCGGAAGGCCCGGCTGCGCCAGCTCGCGGAGGAAGGGGATGAAGGTGCACAGGCGGCGCTCGCGCTGGCGGCGGAGTCCGCCCGCTTCCTCTCCGTGGTCCGGGCGTGCGGCGTGCTGTGCAGCATCCTTGCCGGGGCCTTCGCCGGGGCGACCCTAGCGCACCAGGCGACGGCGTGGCTCCGCGAGTTCCCGGGGTTCGGCCCCTGGGCCGGCTACCTCGCCTTCCTCGGCGTGGTGGGCCTGGTTATCCTGGTCTTCCTCACCGTCGGCAAACTGATCCCCAAGCGCATCGCCATGGGCAACCCCGAGCGCGTGGCCCGGCTGGTCGCCGGCCCGCTGGAGAGTCTGGTGTCCGTCGTGGCGCCCGTTCTCAACGGCCTGACCGCCGCGACCGACTTTCTGCTCAAACCGTTTGGGCTCGCCCGCAAACGCGTGTCGACGGTCACCGAGGAGGAGGTGAACATCCTGGTCGCCGAGGGGATGCGGGCCGGGGTCTTCCACAAGGCCGAGAAGGAGATGGTCGAGGGCGTGCTCCGCCTCGACCAGCTGCCGGTCACCGCGATCATGACGCCGCGGCCCAAGATCGTCTTCATCAACATCGATGACCCCGAGGAGATCAACTGGCGCAAGATCGTCGCCAGCGGGCACTCGCATTTTCCCGTCTATCAGGACAACCGCGACCAGGTGCTCGGCATGGTGGCGGTGAAGGCCCTCTGGGCGCACGCGGCCATCGGCGTCCCGACCAGCCTGAAGAACCTCCTCACCCCGCCGCTCGTCGTGCCGGAGACGATGAACGGCATGCAGTTGCTGGAGACGTTCAAGAAGTCGGGCCGGCACACGGCGCTGGTGGCCGACGAGTTCGGCAGCATCCAGGGCCTGGTCACGCTGATCGACGTGCTCGAGGCGATCGTCGGCGACCTGCCCGCGCTCGGCCGGCGCGACCAGCCGGAGGCCAAGCAGCGCGAGGACGGCTCGTGGCTGATCGACGCCACGCTCGCCATCAACGAGGTCAAGACCGTGCTGCATCTCGACGAGCTGCCGCAGGAGACCCAGGCCGACTACCAGACGCTCGGCGGGCTGGTGATGACGCAGTTCGGCCGCATCCCGGCGGCCGGCGACCATTTCGACTGGGGCGGCTGGCGGTTCGAGGTCATCGACATGGACCGCCACCGCGTCGACAAGGTATTGGTTAGTCCGGTGGCACCGCCGGCGGAGCAAAAAGCGGCGGGATAG
>CAZAFS010000367.1:0-3938 GCA_964484165.1 uncultured Opitutaceae bacterium
AGTCCAGCGTATGTGGGGGGCCGCGAGCTGATGCTCGCCCGCGTGCCGATCAAGCGGCTCTACGAAGATGTCGACTACAGCATCTATATGGACTAAATTCTATGCTCTGTGGCCGGCGCGACGCCTGGCGTGCCGCAGTCGGCGCGCAGCCACCGGTGCCAAACTGCGCGGCTTAGCACCATCTTTTATGCGTCTCACTCAGCACCTTGCATCTCTGACGTTGGCTTCGGTTGTATTTGCTGTCGCACAGATGTCGGCCCAAAATCCGTCGCTGCCACCTGTCGAGCCGCAAATCGTACCGCTGTGGCCCGACGGCAGCCCTAACAACCCCGCCGATGCTCCGCGCCCGACGCTCGAGATCTACCGGCCGTTTCCACCCGCACGGACAGTCGACGCCATGATCGTCATTCTACCGGGCGGTGGCTACGCGATACTCAGCCCTTACGAGAAGCTGCTCGGCGAGTACTTCCGCTCCCTCGGCTACACCGCCGTCGTGGTCAACTACCGGGTCAAACTGCACTGCTACCCCGCCGCCTACGCCGACGCACTGCGCGCCATCCGGCTCGTGCGCCAGCACGCCGCGGAGTGGGGCCTGCCGGTGAAACACCTGGCGCTCTACGGCGGCAGTGCCGGCGGCCACCTCGCGGCCCTCGTGGCGACCAGGCCGGACTATTATCGCGATCCCAACGACGACCTCGCCGGCAAGGTTTCCGCGCGCCCTGACCGGCTCATTTTGTTTTATCCGGTGATTTCCTCGGTAGCACCCTACCGGCACGGTTCCTTCAATAACTTGTTCAAAGCGGAGACCCCCGAGGACCTGCGCGAGGCCGTGTCACCCGAGCGGCACGTGACCAAGGATAATCCACCGGTGATTCTCTTTCATGCGGCGGACGACACCAATGTCGTCCCGGACAACAGCATTGATTTCGCGCGCGCCTGCTGGGCCGCCGGCGTGCCGGCCGAGCTGCATGTCTTTCCCCGTGGGGGGCACGGTCGCGCCTTTGCCTACGACGCCGAGGTCAGTCCGCGCTGGCGGGAGATTCTCCGCCAGTGGCTGGCCGGGTGGAATCAATGAGCAGGGCGTGTTTTCAAAATGTTCGAACCCAGTTTGCGCCAGCCGTTGTGGCCGGCTGGCGCGTGTCACCCACACGTATCGCCGACCCGAGAGGCCCAGCAGCAGGCGGGAGTAATCGCCGCCCAACGACGCCCGGCCCCGCTTGCCTGGATGTTCTGTTTCCGTAGCCCAATGGACGGCGACGATGCCACGACGAGCCAAAACGTTTTCCAGCATCCGGCCATGGTCGATCTCATCCACTCTGGTTGCAATGCGCCATAAGTGCTAACAATGCAATTTAGAAGCCATCGTGGTGGTTTCCCTTCCCGCCACCCGGACGTTCTTCTAATAACCGTCACCTCTTCCCTCTATGAATCCGTTTTACTTCTTCTCCGCTCCGATGCGCCGTGCCTTGCCGGGCCGGGACTGCGCGCTCTTGGCGCTGTGTCTCACGCTGGCCACGAGCCCACTCTCCGCCGCCGTCGATCCCGTCTCGTGGAAACTCGGTGGCTTGCGTGGCGTGGTTGTTGGCCCGGCGGACGATCAACACCCGTTTCAGTCCGAGGGCACCACAGCCAAGCTGAAAGACGGGACCCTGCTTCACGCTTTCAACCTTCGCTACGGCGAGAAGGACATGTCGCAGTGGCACCCGCATTATGCGCGCACGGTGATCGCAAAGGTTCTCTCGCACGACGGCGGCAAGACGTGGAGCGAGCCCGAGGTAATGTTCGAGAGCAACACCGGCATCAATGCATCTCATCCAGCAATCCGTCGCCTCGCCAACGGTGAACTCGGAGCCACCTACCAACGCATAAACACCAAGCCACTCGACCAATGGAACCGGCAAAAATGGCTTACGGCCGTATCGTCCGCCGACAAGGTCTTCCGCTATTCGGCCGATGAGGGTAAGACATGGTCGCCCGAGATCGTCATCTCTCCTCCTGGCGGCGGCTACTGGACCAGCGCGCACGATCGGTTGCTGGTACTCTCGTCAGGCCGGTTGCTCCAGCCGTTGCACTCGTTCCCGAACATGGACCCGACCGTTGTCGCCACCAAGGTCGCGCGTTCGGACGACCACGGCCGCTCCTGGAAAATCTCGGATCAATGGCTCGAAGTGCGCGATCTAGCACCCGGTTACATCGGCGAAATGCGATCCAATTTCCATGAGGTGGCTATCGCCGAGCGCGTCGATGGCTCGATCTTCATGATCGGTCGCACCTGTGCCGGGCGACTTTACTGGAGCGAGTCGCGCGATCGCGGTGAGACTTGGACCAAACCAGCGCCCAGTCAGTTGCTCTCGCCCGAAGCGCCCGCGAACGTCGCGCGCCTGCCCGGCAGCAACGACTTGCTCGTGATCTGGAATTCTCAATGCGTGACGAACCAAAACACGCATGGCGGCCAGCGCCTCACCCTTGCGTCCGCCGTCAGCTCCGACGGCGGTTTCACCTGGCACGACTACCGGGAAATCATCACCATTCCGCCCAACCCCGGTAATCCTCGGCAGGGCTTCGGCGACGACCGCGTCTGCTATCCCTCGATTTTTTTCGATTCGGGGTTCGCTTACATTGGTTACTGGGCGGGAGCCCGCGTGGACGGCCGGCAATACGATCAACAATACATGATGGTCCTACCGGTGAGTTTTTTCACCGCCCTGCGCGAAACCCACCGTCCCGAAATTTTTGCGCCCGTCCGATAAGCGATCGCAAGTCCTGCGCCCTGATCGCATCCGGTTCTCTCGCCGCAAGCCTGCTTAACCTCCTCGTCGAGACGGACCGCGCGGTCGCCGCCGTGACCGTCGCCCCTTCTCTCCGGGACACCTCACGCTGATGTTGAAACGCCATCACGCGCCAGTGAACTATGTGACGACGACCTCGGCGGGTTGTTGTCCGAGCTTCTCGAGGAGCGTTACCGCCCGGGGCGCGTGGTTTTTCTCGGCGACGGCAAGCGTAGCGCGCACCTTCACCTGCATCTCATTCCGGAGTCCGCCTGGGTCACGCTCTTCTTTGTGCAACACCACACCCCGCTGCACTTCCTGCTTTATGGCTCTTTCGGCACTGTCACCGGTTTCGCCGCCGGCTGGGCGGCCATCCTGGTCCTGCCCGGAAAACGGAGAACCTCACCGACCTGAGCTGGCGCACGATTGTCCATCGCGATTGACTGGTTCCATTGCCGGGCCAGCGGGATGGCATTGACTCCACACGGGGGTTGCCAAAAGAAAACCACACGGCGCGGACGCGCCCGATGCGTCGGCTTCAACCCCTTCCCGCTCATGCCATCGCTCTCCCGCCGCTCGTTTCTCAAAACCACCGCCGCCGCCGCCGCCGCCGGCACTGCGCTGGCCGCCCTGCCCCGTCTCGCCGCCCAGCCGGCTGCCTCTATCCCGAACACCGACCACAGTTCCAACGACGTCCTGAAAAGTGATGACGGCATCGAGCGCCAATTGCTGCGACCTATCTCTGAACTCAACCCCAGGAACTCCGAGGGCTCCGGCATCGTGCTCAAGGACGGCAGCATCCTGTTGCTGTGGACGGAGTTTCTTGACGAGAATCTGCTTCCGCCCGCTGAACGCCCGCCACCCTCGCCTAAACGCCGGAGCCCCAAGACCGATGACGGCTATGCGCGCATCAGTGGCATCGTCTCCCGGGACGGCGGACGGACGTGGTCGGCACCGCGCGTCTATGTCGACGACCGTGACGCCGAGGTAAACACGATGTCCCCCGCGCTCGCCCGCCTCAAGGACGGTCGGCTGATGGTTGCCTATTCCTGGCGCAGCGGTGGCAATCACGGGGACAACTACGGCCCCTGCGCCCGCCGGGTGCGCCTCTCGAGCGACGAGGGCGCCACCTGGTCGGATCCCGTGCGTATCACGCCAGACGACGGCACC
>CAZAFS010000368.1:0-3934 GCA_964484165.1 uncultured Opitutaceae bacterium
CCCTGCCGCACATGATGAGCACCTTCGGCGTCGACCGGGAGCAGATCGAGTGGGTGGCCACCGGCTTCATGCTGACCTCCGCGGTCGTCATGCCCCTGGTGGGCTGGCTCACCAACCGGATCAGTTACAAGGCCCTCTATCTCGGCAGCCTGCTGGTATTCACCATCGCCAGCGCGGCCTGCGCCATGGCGTGGAGCTATGAGTCGCTGATCGCGGCCCGGATTCTCCAGGCGATTGGCGGCGGGGCCATCCAGCCCATCGGCATGGCCATCGTGGCCGAGTTGTTCGAGCCGCACGAACGGGGAAAGGCGCTGGGCATTTGGGGCATGGGCATCATGGCCGGGCCGGCGATCGGCCCGACCCTGGGCGGCTACCTCACCGATGCGTTCAGCTGGCGGACCATCTTTTCGGTGAATCTCCCCGTGGGCGTCGTGACCCTGCTGCTGGGCATGATCATCATGCGACCGCTGCGCGCCCGCGGCGCCCGGCGCCCGTTCGACCTGTTCGGCTTCACGTTTCTCTCGATGGCGCTTATCGCCGGGCTCACCGCGCTGTCCAACGGACAGACCAAGGGCTGGCACTCCGATTACATTCGCATCTGCGAAGGGATCTCCGTCGTCGGTCTGGTGATGTTCGTGGCGGTGGAGCTTGGCGTGGAGCATCCCCTGCTGGACCTGCGCCTCTTTCTCATTCGCAACTACCTGCTGAGCATCCTGCTGGCCGTGTTCCGCGCGATCGGGCTCTTTGGCAGCGTCTTTCTCTTTCCGATCTTTCTCCAGAACCTGATGGGCTACACGCCCGTGAATGCCGGGCTCTGGATGCTGCCGAACGCGGTGGCCGTCGGCCTGACCATGCCGCTGGCCGGACGGCTGGCCGATCGCTACAGCCCGGCGGTGCTGACGGCCTTCGGCTGCGTGCTGGTCGGCAGTTCGCTGGTCGTTTTCGGGCTCCTTGATCCGATGTCGAATTGGACCCTGCTGGTGCTCCCACAGATTGGCCGCGGGGCCGGCCTGGCGCTGATGATGGCGCCGTTGATGGCGGCGGCGCTCAACGCGGTGCCCCGCCACCAGCTGCCCATGGCCAGCAGCTTTCTAAACGTTTTCCAGAACGTCGGCGGCTCGCTGGGCATCGCGCTGCTGAATTTCTTCGTGACCAACTCCATCCACCGGCATGCCGTGCGGCTGGGCGAGGTCTTTCCCGTGGAGTCCCAGCGTTTCGCCATCCGCCTCGGCTACCGGGTCATGCCGGTGGTCTTCCGCCATGAGCCGGGCCTCGTGGCCAATCCCCAGGTCAAGATTGCCTTCGCCGCGGCGCAGGGCATCTCCCGCCGCGCCCAGGTGCTGGGGTTTGACAACGGTTTCGTGCTGGCCGGCCTGATCCTGCTCAGCGCCATCCCGCTCTGCCTGTTGCTCCAGCCCGCCGCGCACCACCTGAGGGAGGAGGAAAAAGCCGAGGGGGCGATTGAGGCCGAGTACGTCGCGGAGTAGCCGGGCGCGGCCCCAAGATCCGCGGCTCAAAACGCCGCGTTGCCCGGCGTGCGGGCGAAGGGGACGACGTCGCGGATGTTGGCCACGCCGGTGACGAACATCAGCATGCGCTCGAAGCCCAGCCCGAAGCCGGCGTGCGGCACCGTGCCGTAGCGCCGCAGGTCGAGGTACCAGCCGTAATCCTTCGGATCGAGCTGGTGGCGCCGCAGGCTCGCCTCGAGCACGTCCAGCCGCTCCTCGCGCTGGCTGCCGCCGACGATCTCGCCGATGCCCGGCACCAGCACGTCCATGGCCGCGACGGTCTTCCCGTCGTCGTTCAACCGCATGTAGAACGGTTTGATCTCCTTGGGATAGTCGTAAACCGTCACCGGGCACTTGAAATGCTCTTCCGTCAGGTAGCGCTCGTGCTCCGACTGGAGATTCGTGCCGTATGCGACCGGGTACTCGAACTGGTGCCCGCTTTTCGTAAGCAACTCGACCGCCTCGGTGTAGCTGACGCGCTGGAACGGCCGCTCCACGACGAAGTCGAGCCGCGGCAGCAGCCCCTTGTCGACGAACTTGGCGAAGAGCTCCAGATCCTCGGCGCAATGGGTGCGCACGTCGCGGATCAGGTGCTTCACGAACTCCTCGGCGAGGTCCATGTTGCCGCGCAGATCGCAGAAGGCCGTCTCCGGCTCGATCATCCAGAATTCGCTGGCGTGGCGCGAGGTGTTGGAATTCTCCGCCCGGAAGGTCGGCCCGAAGGTGTACACCTTGGCCAGCGCGCAGGCCAACGCCTCGGCTTCGAGCTGGCCGCTCACCGTCAGGTAGGTCGGCCGGGCGAAGAAATCCCGGGCGTAGTCGATTTCGCCGTCGGCGCGTTTCGGCGGGTTCTTGAGGTCCAGCGTGGTCACGCGGAACATTTCGCCGGCGCCCTCGCAATCGCTGCCGGTGATGATCGGCGTGTGCACGTAGATGAAGCCGCGCTCCTGGAAGAACTGGTGGATGGCGTAGGCCAGCCGGCTGCGGACGCGAAAGACGCAGCCGAACAGGTTGGAGCGCGGGCGCAGGTGGGCGATCTCCCGCAGGAACTCGGCCGTGTGCCCCTTTTTCTGGAGCGGATACGTGGCGTCGGCCGGGCCGATGAGATCGACCGCCTCGGCCTTGACCTCCCATTTCTGACCCTGGCCCTGCGAGGCGACGAGCCGGCCACGCACGACCACCGCGGCGCCGGTGTTGAGATGCTGGATCTCCGCGTAGTTGGGCAGGGCGGCGTCCGCGATGACCTGCAAGCTCTTCAGGCACGAGCCGTCGTTGAGTTCGAGGAAGGAGAACGTCTTGGCGTCGCGGCGGGTGCGCACCCAGCCCTGGACGAGGAGGGCGTCGCACGGCGCGCTGCTGGCGAGGACGTCTTTGACCGAGGTCGGCTTCAGCATGGCGGCGAACATAACGGTCCGGCGCACCCCGCCAAAACAAAAACGGAACGGGCCGCGCCCGGCTTGCCGCCGGCGGCGGAACCGGCAGGCTGCGGACATGCCTGTGCGTCGCCTGCTGCTTGGCCTGCTCCTGTTGGTGCTGCCGGTGCGGGGGGCGGAGCCGCTCCTGATCCTCATCTCCCTCGACGCCTTTCGCTGGGATTATCTGGAAAAGTATGCGGCGGAGACGCCGCGCCTCCGCCAACTGGCGGCGGCGGGCGTGCGCGCCGAGCGCATGATTTCATGTTTTCCCACGCTCACGTTTCCCAACCATTACTCCATCGCCACCGGCCAGCGGCCGGAGCACCACGGCATTGTCAACAACGACTTCTTTGACCCGGTCCTCGGCGCGGCCTTTTCCTACAAGCAGCATGAGTGCGCGATCGACAGCCGGTGGTGGGGCGGTGAGCCCATCTGGATCACGGCGGTGAAGCAGGGCCGGCGCAGCGCCTGCATGTTCTGGCCCGGCTCCGAGGCCACGATCGGGGGCGTGCGGCCGACCTACAACATGGCCTTCGATGACAACCTGACCTCCGCGCAACGGGTCGACCAACTCCTCGCCTGGTTCAGCCTGCCCCCCGACCAGCGCCCCAGCTTCGGCACGCTGTACCTCGATGCCGTGGACCATGCCGGCCACGATTTCGGCCCGGATGCGCCCGAGAGCGCGGCGGCCGTGCGCGAAGTCGACGCGGCCGTCGACCGGCTTTGCGTGGGACTCGAGGCCCGCGGTTTCGACGCGGTCAATCTCGTCATCGTGTCCGACCACGGCATGACCGCCACCGGGCCGGAGCGCAACCTGTTCCTCGACGATCTGGTGGATCTGAACACGGTGCACGTGGATTGCTCCGGCACCCAGGCGGGTCTGCGGCCGGTGAGCGGCACGCCGGAGGAACTCGCGGCCCGGCTGCGGCGCGGGCTGCCCGCCCCGCTGCACGTCTACCTGCGCTCCGAGGTGCCGGAGCGCCATCACTATCGCGACAACCCGCGGATTCC
>CAZAFS010000369.1:0-3910 GCA_964484165.1 uncultured Opitutaceae bacterium
CCATGAACGGGCGGCGCGCGCGGTGGTGGCTGGCGGTGGCGGTCCTCGTCGGCGGGGTTGCGGCCGCCGCGACCCTGTGGTGGTGGCACGAGACGGCGCGGGAGCAGGCGGTGGTCGCCGCCAGCCTTCCCCCGCGCCCGGATTTGAGCGGACTGTCGGCGGATCTGCTGCAGCGCATCAGCGGGTGCGAACAGCGCGCCCGCACCGGGCCCGGGCGGACGGCGGCGCTGGCCGAATTGAGCCGGCTCTACCACGCCAACGGCTTTCTGGCCGAGGCCAGCCGGTGCTACGAGGGCTTGCTGCAGGTGGATTCCACCAACCCGCTCTGGCCGCACCGGCTCGCCAACATCGTGGCCGGTTACGGGGACCTCGACGAGGCGATGCCGCTCCTGCGCCGCGCGGTGGCGCTGGCGCCCGCCTATGGGCCGGCGCGCCTCCGGCTGGGCGACGCGCTGCTGAAAATGAACCAGAACGCCGAGGCGGCCAAAGTCTACGGGGCGGTGCTCGAGCGCGAGCCGGGCAATCCCTACGCCCTGCTCGGCCTGGCGCGCCTGGATGTCGACGCCGGCCGGTGGGAGGAGGCGCGCACCCGTCTGGAGCCGGTCGTGGCGCAGACGAAGTACACGGTCGGCTATGATTTGCTGCCGACCGTCTACGAGCATCTGGGCCAGGCCGATCGCGCGGTGGCCATCCGGGCGCGCATGAAGGCCTCGGGCGCGTTTGCGGACATGCTCGACCCGTGGATGGATGAGCTGATCGATGACTGCTACAGCACCTACCGGCTGTCCGTCGCGGCGGGCACGGCCCAGCATCGTGACGACGCCAAGGGAGCCATCAACCTGCTGCAGCGCGCCATCTCTCTCTCGCCGGACAGCGGACCCCTCCAGTTCCAAATCGGCCTCATCTATTTCGAACAACGCAATTACACCGACGCGCGGCAGCACCTGGAACGGTGCACCGTCCTCACCCCGGATTTTCCGGACGGCTGGGCCTATTTGACCAAACTGTACACGACCGTGGGTGACGCCACCTCCGCCCGGCGGGTGCTGGCCGGGGGGCTGGCGCGCTGCCCGCGGTCGCCGGGCCTCCGTCTGGAGCACGGCCGCCAGCTGAGTGCGGCGGGTCAATTTGCCGAAGCGATTCCCGAGTTGGAGGAATCCATCCGGTTGCGGCCTGAAGAGGCAGACGCGTATGTCGAGCTGGCCAAGGTCTATTTCCAGCTTAACCGCGTTGACGAGGGCGTGGCGGAGCTTCACCGGGCGCTTCGAGTCGAACCGGAGCATCCGACGGCGTTGACCACCCTGGCCCTTTACAGCATCAGCACCGGCGACGAGACCGCGGCCAGGGCGTGGCTACGCCGCGTGCAATTGCAGGTCCGAACGCAACGGGAAACCGCGGACGCGTTGTTCCAGGCCTTCACCCAGCGATTCGGGAGAGCCCCCTGGTGAAGGACGAGGCGCGATTCATGAGGTCGGCGGCAAATCCGGCCTCTGCGGCCTTCGCCCGCAGCCGATTCGAATTCTTGCGGGAACCGTGACGCTTCGGCCAGCTTGAGCCCTCCGGCCGTCGGACAGCACCGCGGTCATTAACCCGCGCCGGCCACCGGAATCAGCGGCGACCCAAGCGCCTCCCGCGCCCGCCGCCGCCGGGCCGCGGACAAGAGTTTGGCTCTGGCGGCTGGCGGCTGCGGAGGACCGCTTCCGCGAAGGTTTGGCCATCAGTCCGGACCGCGTGGAATTGCACGGCCGGCTCGGCTTGCTCTATGCCCAGCAACGGCGCCTGCCGGAGGCGCTGGACCAGTTCGAAATGTTCCACCGCCTCCAGCCCGCCGACCCCCGGGCCGCGCTGTTTCTGGGCCAGGTGTACGCGGATCTCGGCCGGCTCGAGGATGCCCCCCGGACCCTGGCCGAGGGAGTGCAACTGGCCCGCCGGGCCGCCGATGCCGCGACCGCGGCGCAGTGCGAAGAGGCGCTGCGACATCTGCCGAACTGACGGCGGGTCGGGCGTCCGCGGCCGGTCAATCGACCCGCGCCCAAGAGCGCCAGCGCGCCGATGAACCACGCCGGCATGGCGCCACCACCACCTCCACTGCTGTAGCCGCCCCCCGACATGGTCGGAGGAGGAGGAGGAGGAGGGGTCGAGCCACCCGTGGAAGCGGCCGACAGGGACATGGTGGTGACGGTGTGGTCCGGCGTGATCTTGCGGATGTCGGCGTTGCCGGTGTCCGCGACAAAGATATTGCCGGCGCCGTCGACCACCAAGGCGCGCGGCTGGTTAAAGAGCACAATGCCACCGGCGCTGTTGCCCAAACCCGCGATGCCGGCCGTGCCCGCCACCGTGGTGACCGTGCCGTCCGGCGCGATCTTGCGGATGGTGCCATTGCCGGTGTCGGCGACGTAGACATTGCCCGCGCCATCCACCGTGACGCCGTCGGGTTGGTTGAACAAGGCGTTGAGGCCGTTCAGATCCGTGGCGCCGCTGATCCCGGCCGAACCGGCCAGGGTGGAGACCACGCCGGCGGGCGTGATCTTGCGGATGGTGTCGTTGTAGGTGTCGGCGACGTAGACGTTGCCGGCTGAGTCCAGGGCGATGCCATTGGGGTTGTTGAACTGGGCGGCGGCGCCCGTGCCGTCGGCGTCGCCGCGGCTCCCGGCCGTGCCGGCGAGGGTGGTGACCGTGCCGTCCGGCGTGATCTTGCGGACCGTGGCGTTGAATGAATAGGCGACGTACAAGTTGCCGGCGCCATCCACCGCCAGGCTGCTGGGCTGGTTGAACTGGGCGCTGCTGCCGGCGCCATCGCGGCTGCCCCGGCTGCTCGCCGAACCTGCCACGGTGGAGACCACGCCGGCGGAAGTGATCTTGCGAATGGTGGAGTTGCCGGTGTCGGCGACAAAGACGTTACCGCTGCCGTCCACGGCCACGCCTTCCGGCTGGTTGAACATCGCGGCGGCGCCGGTGCCATCCTGGCTGCCGGCCATGCCGGCCGTGCCCGCGAGGGCGCTCACCGTGCCGTCGGGGGCGATCTTCTGGATGGTATTGCTGAAGGCGTCCGCGACGTAAAAGTTGCCGGCGGTGTCGGCCGCGATGCCGGCAGGATAGTCCAACAGGGCGGCGGCGGGGCCGGGCACGGTGAGGGCCACGGCGCTGGTCGTGACGGTGCCGGCGGAACTGGACAGGACGGCGCGGAACTGGTCGCCGGACATGGCCGCCGTGGTGGAGTTGACCGTCAGGGTGGCGGTGGTAACGCCCTGGTAGCTGCCGCCCTCATTCAAATTCTCCCACGTGGCCGAACCGGCCGGCAGCCGCTGCCATTGGTAGGTGGGCGCCGGGGTGCCGGTGGCCGCCACCGTGAAGGTCGCCCTCTGGCCGGACGACGCCGAGGTGGCCGTGGGCTGGGTGGTGATCGCCGGCGCGGCGGGGACGGCCGGGTTCACGGTGAGCGTGGCGCCATTGCTGGTGACGGAGCCGGCGGAATTGGTGGCGACGACCGTGTAGGTGCCGGCGTCACTCGCCGCTGCGCTCGCAATCGTGTAGGATGTCGTGGTCACGCCCGGCAGGTTGGCACCGTCTTTCTGCCACTGGTAAGTCGGCGTGGGCGAGCCGCTGGCGGCCACCGTGAAGGTGACCGATGAACCGGCGGTGACGGTCTGACTTTGGGGCTGGGTCGTGAAGGCCGGAGCGACTGCAGCGGCCGTTACCGTGAGGGAGGCGCCGTTGCTGGTGGCGGAGCCGGCGGAATTGGTGGCCACGACCGTGTAGGTGCCGGCGTCACCGGCGGCCGCGCTGGCGATGGAGAACGAACTGCTGGTGGCGCCGGAGATGTTGACGCCGCCTTTCTGCCACTGGTAGGTCGGCGTGGGCGAGCCGCTGGCCGCGGCGGTGAAGGTCACCGAGGAGCCGGCGGTCACGG
>CAZAFS010000370.1:0-3903 GCA_964484165.1 uncultured Opitutaceae bacterium
GGGCGGTTCCTCCGGCCCGCCCAGCAGACCGTAGCGCTTCAGCTTGTATTGCAGCGCGCGCCGGCTGATGCCCAGCAGCTTCGCCGCCTCGGCGCGATTCGCCGTCATTTTCGTGAGCGTCTGCCGGATGAGGAGCTTCTCCACCTCGGCGAGCGTCATGCCGGGGCGGATCGCAAAGCTCGGCGCCGTGCGGTCATGGGCCAGCATGAAGTCCGGCAGTTCGCCCACCTCGATCACGGGGTGGTGGCAGGTGAGGACGAGGCGCTCGATGATGTTGCGCAGCTGCCGGACGTTGCCGGGCCAGGCGAAGCGCTGGCACAGCTGCATGGCCTCCGCCGAGAGCTGCTGGCGCCGGCGTTTGTGCTTGGCGGTGAAAAGGCGCAGGAAGGTCCCGATCAGCAGCGGAATGTCCTCGGCGTGCTCCCGCAACGGCGGCACGGCGATGGGCACGATGTTCAACCGGTAGAACAAATCTTCGCGGAACCGGCCGGCGGCCACGGCCTGCTGCAGCTGCTTGTTGGTGGCGGCCACCACGCGCACGTTGACGCGGATCAGCTCGGTGCCGCCGACCATCCGGAAGCAGCCGTCCTCGAGCACGCGGAGCAGGTCGCCCTGCCCCTTGGCCGGCAGATCGCTGATCTCGTCGAGAAACAGCGTGCCGCCGTCGGCCAGCTGGAAGCGGCCCGGCTTGCTGACGACGGCGCCGGTGAACGCGCCCTTCACGTGGCCGAACAGCTCGGCTTCGAGCAACTGTTCGGGCAGGGCGGCGCAGTTGACAAAGATGAACGGCCGGTCCGCCCGGCCGCTCCGGGCGTGAATCATCCGCGCCACGAGTTCCTTGCCCGTGCCGCTTTCGCCCTCGATGAGGACCGTGACCTCGGTGTGCGCCACCTCCTCCGCCTGGCGGATCACGCGGCGGATGGCTTCGCTCTCGCCGAGGAGCAGGCTGGGTTCCGCGCGTTTGCGCAGGCGCTGCCGCAGTTCGTTGTTCTCCGCCATGACCGACTGGAACTCGAGGGCCTTGAGCACCAACGCCCGCAGCCGCTGCATGTCGAGCGGCTTGGTGAGGTAGTCGTAGGCACCCTCGCGCATGGCCTCGACCGCGCTCTCCACCGTGCCGTAGGCCGTCATCAGGATGAACACCGTGTCGCGGCTGGCCTGCCTGGCCTCCTTGAACAACTCCAGGCCGCTCATCCCCGGCATGCGCACGTCGGTCAGGACCAAGTTGTAGAGCCGCCCCCGCAGGAGCTGGAGCGCGGTGGGCGCGTCGTTGGCCGCATCCACGGCGTAGCCCTCGCGCCGGAGCGCTTCCTGCACGCCGGCGCACAGTCCGCGTTCGTCGTCCACCACCAGCAGATTGATCTTCGATCTATCCATGGGTCCCATCCCGGGGCAGCGGCAGCTGCAGGGTGAACACCGCCCCGCCGTCCGGCCGGTCGCCGACCGTGACCACGCCGCCGTGGGCCGTCGCGATCTGCTGCACGATCCACAGCCCCAAGCCGCTGCCTTCGGTCTTGGTCGTGAAGAACGGTTCGAAGATGGCGGCGCGCTTTTCCCCGGGCACGCCGGGCCCGTTGTCGGTCACGTCCACCGCCAGGACGCCGGCGCCGGGATCGTGCCGCACCCCCACGGCGATGTGCCCGCCGCGCTCGACCGCCTGGATGGCATTGATCATGAGGTTGACCAGCGCCTGCTTAAGCTGCGCCGGATCGGCGGTCAGCGGCGGCAGGGACGCGGGGAGTTCCACCGCCAGCCCGATGCCCCGGGCCGCCGCCTCCGGGCCCAGGAGATCGCAAACATAGCGCACCACCTGCGCCAGCTCAACGGTCTGGAGGTCGAGGGACGACGGTGCCGCGAGGCTGAGAAACTGCCGCATGAGGTTCTCGAGGCGCTGCAGCTCCGCCCGGATGATTTCGAAGCGGCCCGCCGCCTGCGCCCGCAGCGGCGCCGCGGCCTGGGCCACATCCTCCTCCAGGAGTTGCACGTGGATGGCGAGCGAGCTCAGGGGATTGCGGATCTCGTGCGCCAGGCGCGCGAGCAGGCGGGACAGCAGCAATTGCCTCTCGTGGGCGGCCACGTGGGTGCCGTCCGACCCGGGCGCATCGGCAAACGTCTTATCCATGAACGCGACAGCGTCGCAAAATGCCGGCGCCAAATCCAGCCGCATCTCGCGGTCCGCGCGGTAGCTGCGTTCCGGCCGGGTTTTCTGCCCTCGACAAGCCGCGCCTGCGCCTGCTTATTCAGCGTTTTCACGCATGCCCGGTCCCGGCCACGTTCTCATTGTTTGCACGGCCAATATCTGCCGCAGTCCGATGGGGGCGGCGCTCCTGCGGCATTTCCTCGCGGGCCAGGACGAGCCGCTCAAATCGCTCACGGTCATCTCCGCCGGGATCGCCGCGCGCACCGACACCCCGGTGTCCGACCACGCCGTGACCGCCATGAAGAAGGTCGGCGTCCACCTTGCGCGGGACATGAGCCTGCCGCTGACCCAGGAGCTGCTCGACGGCGCCCTGGCGGTCTTCTGCATGACGGAGGCGCACCGGGCGATGATCCAGCTGCAGTTCGATCGCGTGCCCGCGCACCTCTACCTCTTCCGCCAGTTTCTCCCCCCGCCCGTCGACCCCGAGGTCGAGGATCCCTACGGCGGGTCGCTCAGCACCTACGAAGCGTGCCGCGACAGCCTGGTCGAGGCTGTGCCGAGCGTGGTGCGTTTTCTCCAGACGATCGTGCCGCCGGCCGCTCCGCCCCGCTAAGGCCCCGCCGCCGGCGCCCTCCCCCTTATGTCGCTCAACGCCACCCCCCTCCGCCAGCTCGATCCCGCCGTGTACGCCGCCATCGCCGGCGAGCTCGCGCGCCAGCAGAGCCACATCGAGCTCATCGCCTCGGAGAATTTCACCTACCCGGCCGTGCTCGAGGCCGCCGGCTCGGTGATGACCAACAAGTACGCCGAGGGTTATCCGGGCAAGCGCTGGTACGGCGGCTGCGAGGAGGTGGACAAGGTCGAGGTGCTCGCCATTGAGCGCGCCAAGCAGCTATTCGGGGCCGAACACGCCAACGTGCAGCCGCACTCCGGCTCGCAGGCCAACTTCGCCGTCTACACCGCCGTGCTCAAGCCGGGCGACAAGGTCCTCGGCATGAACCTCAGCCACGGCGGCCACCTCACCCACGGCAACCCCGCCAACTTCTCCGGCAAACTCTACCAGTTCTGCCAGTATGGGGTGCGCGAGGACAGCGGCCGCATCGATTACGACGAGCTGGCCGCCACCGCGCAGCGCGAGCAACCGAAGATGATCACCGTGGGGGCCAGCGCCTATTCGCGCATCATCGACTTCGCCCGCATGGGCGAGATCGCCCGCAGCGTCGGCGCCTACCTGTTTGCCGACATCGCGCACATCGCCGGCCTGGTGGCCACCGGCCACCACCCCTCGCCCGTGCCGCACGCGGATTTCGTCACCACCACCACGCACAAGACGCTGCGCGGCCCGCGCGGCGGCCTCATCCTCTGCCGCGCCGCCCACGCCAAGGCGATCGACTCCGCCATGTTTCCCGGCGGCCAGGGCGGCCCGCTCATGCACATCATCGCCGCCAAGGCGGTGTGCTTCGCCGAATGCCTCAAGCCCGAATTCAAGGAGTACTCGGCGCAGATCATCCGGAACGCCCAGACCCTCGCCGCCGCCCTGACGGCACGCGGCTACCAGATCGTCTCCGGCGGCACCGACAACCACCTCATGCTCGTCGACCTGCGCGGCAAGTTCGCCGACCTCACCGGCAAGGTCGCCCAGGCGACGCTCGATCTGGCCAACATCACCTGCAACAAGAACACCGTGCCGTTCGAGACGCGCTCGCCCTTCCAGGCGTCGGGCCTCCGCCTCGGCACGCCGGCGGTGACGACCCGCGGCATGG
>CAZAFS010000371.1:0-3897 GCA_964484165.1 uncultured Opitutaceae bacterium
CCCAACCCGTCAGCAAGCCGTAACCATAAAACAAAAATTACGAGTTCGTATGAAAAACAAAGAAGCCGCCAGCACCAAGAAACAGAGCGTCACCGTGAAGGACCTCAAAGCCAGAAAAAACCCAAAGGGCGGGAACACCTACACGGGGACAACTACGGTGAATGCCGGAAACCTCACGACAAACAAGCCGGCCAAACCCACGCCAATACAGCTTGAGTCGTGGTCATTTTGACCAGGAGCGCAGCCGGGTCGTTCCGGCCAACCACAACGCCCCCGCTGACGTCGCGTCATCCAAGCATACGCGCCAGCGGGTCATAACCATAAACCAAAAATCAGGAGTTCGTATGAAATCAAAACAAGCAGTCAGCACCAAGAAGCAGGCGATCATCGTGAAAGACCTCAAAACCAGGAAGAATCCCAAGGGCGGCAGCGCTGACATATATTTAAAGCTCGAGGGCACCCCAAACCTTAAGACCAATCCACACGGAGCGCCGGGTATACCCCTAGGCACCTTCAAATTGTGAACAAGGACGGCGAGATTGTGGGTGCCGGCCATCATTCCTGCCGTCGCTATCGAAACCCAAATCATGGAATCATGATTCCCATGCCGACGGCACAGCTTACCCGCCGGTTCTACGATCAGTCGCCCTATCCGCCGCCGCGACACGCCCGGGCCAAGCGCTGGCGGCTGGCGCCGATGGGCTGGATGCTCTCGATCGATCGGGCCCGCCACCTTCTTCCCCGGCGGGTGCTCGTGGCCGGATGCGGCACCGGTTCGGAAGCGTTCATGCTCCAGCGCGCGCTGAAAAATGCCGAGGTCGTGGCGGTCGATTTCAGCGCCAATTCCATCCGCATCGCCCGGCAGACCCAACCCGGGTCCGCGACCGGCCGGCGAGTCCGGTTTATCAAGGCCGATTTGACTCAACCGGGCTTCCGCCGCGCGGTCGGAGGAGAGTTTGACCTCATCGTCTGCCACGGGGTGCTCTCCTATATTCCAAAGCCCGTGGTGGTCTTGAAGAATCTGGCGCAATGTTTGCGATCCGACGGGGTGCTCTATCTGGGCGTCAACGGAGCGTCTCACTTCAGCGCCAACCTGCGGCCGGTGTTGGCGCGGCTGGGAATTGACGTGGCGAAAATGCCCCGCGATGCGAGCTGGCGGCGTCTCCTGCAGATGTGGGAAGCAGTGGAAGGGGGCGCGCAAAGCGGCCCGCTGACCCGGCTACCGGACTGGTACTTGGGCGGCGATTTTTTTGGGCCGGTGCTGCACAATCTGTTTTTGAATCGGTGGACGGAGTTGTTCCGCCACGCCGGGTTGTTTTTGCGCGCCAGCCAGGGGGCTCATCGCGCGCTGCGACCCATGATTGCCAGCGAGGCCACCGCACTCATGATGCCCTGCTCGCGGGCGGAAGTCTGCGAATTGCTGGACCTGATGCATCCCGCCAGCTTCCACCGGCTGATCTTGACCAAGCAGCCCACGCCCAATCCACCCTGGCGAGACCGCACCCAACTTCTTTTGTGGCGGCCCGCACCAACCGGTCTTTACCGAGTGTCATCCCGGTCGCGGACAAAGCGAACCGGCGACTGGCCGGTCACCTTGTTGAAAAGCCGCGCGCTCGACACGAAGTTCGAGTGGCCGATGCCGCGGTGGGGGGTTGAAGTCCTGCGCCGGTGCGACGGCACCAAGCCCCTGGGGCGGCTTTTGCACGAGATCGGCCGGGGCGTTCCCGCCGCTCAATGCAGCGAGCACTTGTTCCTGCTTTATCAGTTTGCGGTGCTAAATGTTTTTTCACCCTGACCCGCATTTCGCTGAAAGAAGGGTCAGGCCTCCGTGGTGCCGGATCACTGGCCGGCGAACTCGCGGATGATCCGCAGCGTCTCGCCGGTATCCTCGAGTTCGAAGAGATGGATCCGTTCGTTCGGTGCCTGGTTCGGCTGGTGCAGGACGAGCATCAGCTGCCCGGCGAAGGTGCGGAAGATCATGCCGTGGCCGCCGTCATTTTGGAACAGCGGCTCGGGCCGCTGCACCCACGGCCCGGCGAGCTTGCCCGAATCGGAAACCGCGACACCGACGGCGTAGCCTTGCGGACCCCCGCTCGACCAGATCATGAAGAGCTTGTCCGACTTGCTGCGGTAAAGGTACGGGCCGTCGGTGACCCAGCAGCCGTATTGTTTGGATTGCTTCGACCACGGCGCATCGCTGGCGAAGAACAGCCGGATCGGCTCGCCCACGGTCGCCGACAGGTCGTCCGTCAGCCGGATCATCTCAATCGTGCCGTCCACGATCTGCACCCATTCGTGGCTGAAGACCATGTAGGGCACGCCGTCCTCGACCCAGAACGTGCCGTCGAGCGTCATCATGTCGGCTGGCGGCGTGGAGTGGTCGGCGAACGCGTGGTACGGCCCCAGCGGCGCGTCGGCCCAGAGGATCTGGGAGCCGCGCTTCACCCGCGGCAGCCAGTGGCGCCATTGCTCGGGAAACTGGTCCGAGGTGTCGAAGGTCAGGAAGAGGTGATATTTCCCGTGGTAGGCGTGGAGTTCCGGGGCCCAGATGCTGCGCACCTGGGCGCCGCCCCAGAAACCGGCCGGCGTCTGAAAAATGAGGTGCGGCCCCTCCCAATTCACCAAGTCCTGGCTGGTGTAGGCGCGGACCGCGGCGCCGCGGGCGGAGGCCACCAGATAATAGGTTTTCGTCGTCGGATCCGGCAGGATGCACGCGTCGCGCATACGCACGTCCGCCAGTCGGACGGTGGTGACCGCAGGCGCGGCGTTCGGCACCGCCGCCGGTTCCGCTGCGGCGAACAGCGCGGGGCTTGGGCCGAGCGCGAGGAGGGCGAGGAGGGACGGGGCGAATTTCATGGGAAACGGGGACCGGATCGGCCGCGGGGTGGCGGATTTCCCACCATAAGGTGTCGCGCGGGAATTGCCAGACGGCGGGGCCGTTCCTCCCGCGCGGCCGGTTTCACCCGCCGGGCGGCGGCGCGGGCGGCGGGGGCAGGGCAACGCCGCCGGCGGCGGCGTTCTGGAACATCTGCTGCCGCAGCTGCGCCGCGGCCTGCTGTTGCTGCTGGATCTCCTGCAGGGCCTGAACCTGCGGCGCAGAGAGCACGCTTTGCGCGCGGGTGATGGCATCGTCGGTGACGAGACTGCCGCTTCCGAAGCCCCCGCCGTCGGGCGGCGGCGGACCCACGGCGATGGCGGTCATCTCCCCGCCGGGACCCGGCCGGCCGATATCGTCGACGGCCGCGCCGGTGGCGGTGGCGGCGCCGCGCGCGGGCGACGTCTCCGCCAGGATCTGCACCAGCTGGTCGGCTTGGGCGGAGGAGAGCGGCACGGCGGTGTAGCTCAGCGCCTGTTGGAGCTGGTTGACGACCGTGCGCTGGGGCTCGGTCTGGACGTAATTCTGGTATTGGGCGTAGCTGCCGGGATCGAGGAGCGCCTGGATCTTGCCATCGATCTCCGCCTGGGCGTTCTGCACGAGCTGGCGGAAGGCCTGCGGGTCCTGGATCGGGTTGATGCCCTGCTGGCCGGCGGCTGCCAGCACATCGATGGGCGTGGACAGCCGGTCTCCCAGCAGGCTTTTGAACTGCGCAAGCTTGTCGGGGGCGAGCTCCAGCTTCTTGAACAGCGCGGCGTAGCGGGAATCGATCTGCGCCTTCTGTTGGAGGGCCAGCAGGCGGGCGGCCTCCGGGCGATCCAGCATCGCGGCCATGCCGGAAATCGCCCGGCCGAAATCGGCCCGGGGGGACGCGCCGCGATTGGAGGCGGTGGCCTCGGCGGCGGTGGCACCGGTCCGGCCGGTCCGGGCGGTGGCCAGCTCATGCTCGAGGCTTTGGGTGCGCTTTTGGGCGGCCCAGACGCGCTTCTGCCAGTCGGCACGTTCACCGCTGGTCAAGGCGG
>CAZAFS010000372.1:0-3885 GCA_964484165.1 uncultured Opitutaceae bacterium
CCGGCGGCCCGTTCAAGCAGGGCTACAACGTCCTCAAGGGCATCGACCGCTACATCCCCGTCGACCTCTATATTCCCGGCTGTCCGCCCCGGCCCGAGGCGCTGTTGCACGGCCTGATCGAGCTCCAGGAAATAATCCGCCGCCAGTCTTCCGCCGGGGCCGAGCCGCCGCGCCACGTGCGCCCGGACGCGCCCAGCGAGTTTCCCGTGCCGGCCTTTGGCGCCCACGATCTGGAGCCGGCGCGGAATCCGCAGGTCTGGCAGCCGCCCGTGCTTGCCCGGCCGGAAAAACCCTGAACGCGCCGGCGCATGGAAACGCCCGAACAGATCCGCGCACGCATTCTGGCCCGGTTTCCCGGCGCTGAGGTCTCCCTGGTGCCGAACCCCGCCCCGGCCGCGCCGCCGTCGCTGCTCCTCGGCGCCGCCTCGGCGCGCGCCATCGCGGAGTTTTTGCGCGACGATCCCGCGCTGCGCTTCGACTATTGCTCCAACGCCACCGGCGTGGACTGGCCGGAAAAGGAAATCGTCGACCCGGTCCGCACCACGGCGCCCGCGCCGGACGGTGCGGGGGACAGGGTGATCGAGCAGAAGGTGAAACGCCTCCAGCCCGGCTGCCTCGAGGCGGTCTATCACCTTTATTCGATGAGCCTGCGCCACGGCCCGCTGGTCATTCGCCTGCGCACGGGCGACCGCACCACTCGCGTCACACTGCCGTCGCTCACGCCCGTCTGGCGCTCCTGCGAATTCCAGGAGCGCGAGATCTACGACCTGTTCGGCATCGGATTCGAGGGGCACCCCGATCTGCGCCGGATTCTCATGTGGGACGCGTTCAAGGATCATCCCATGCGCAAGGACTACGTCGAGCCGGACGATTACGAATGGGAACCCACGCCGCACGACGACGTGTTGGCGAAGGCAAAGCAGCATTATCCCGCGCCTGCGGCGCCGCCGGCCCAATGACCAACCCGCAGACTCCTTCGTTGTCCCCGACGTCGGACCACGGGTCGTGGGCGGTGGGCGATGCGGCCATGGCGCCGCAGAGCGGCGCCAGCGTCCGGCCGGTGCACGACGAGTTTCACGGCGATCTGCTCGAGATTTCGATGGGGCCGCATCATCCCTCGACCCACGGCGTGTTCCGCATGATGGTCACGCTGGACGGCGAAACCATCGTGCGCCTGAAACCCGTCTTCGGCTATCTGCACCGCAATCACGAGAAGCTGGGCGAATCCGTCACCTATCTCTCTTCGATGCCGTACACGGACCGGCTCGACTACTTCTGCTCGATGACGAACAACTGGGCCTACGCCCTCGCGGTCGAGAAACTCGCCGGCCTCGGCGTGCCCGACCGCGCCGAATACCTCCGGATCATCCTGGCCGAGCTGACGCGCCTGCTCAACCACACCTGCCTCGCCGGATTCCTGCTGCAGGACTGCGGCGCCACCGGCACGCCGCTCATGTACGCGTTCCGCGAGCGCGAGCGCATCCTCGACCTCTTTGAAGCGCTCAGCGGCTCGCGCATGATGTGCAACTACCAGCGGTTCGGCGGCTGCCGGGTCGATCCGCCACCGGCCTGGTTCGAGGCCGCCGGCCGGTTGGTCGGCGATTTTCCCCGTTTTCTTGAGGAGTACGAGGCGCTGATCACCGGCAACGAGATCGTCATGGCCCGCATGCAGGGCGTCGGCCGCCTTTCCGCCGATCTGGCGGTCAGCGCCGGCGTCACCGGTCCAATGCTGCGCGCCGCCGGCGTGGCTTACGACCTGCGGAAGGTCGACGGTTACGGCTTCTACCCCCGCTTCGCGTTTCGCGTCCCGCTCGGCGCGCACGGCGATACCTACGACCGCTACATGATCCGCATTCTGGAGATGCGCGAGTCGCTTCAGATCCTCCACCAGGCCCTCCGCGACATTCCCGTCGGTCCGATCATGGATCCGAAGGCGAAGCTGCGCGGCTTCCGCCCGAAGCCCGGCGAAGCTTACGGCCGCATCGAGGGTCCCAAGGGCGAAATCGGTTTCTACCTCATCAGCGACGGCAGCCCCAATCCCTATCGCTACCGCGTCCGCGCCCCGTCATTCGTCAATCTCACCATCCTCGAGGATCTGTGCCTCGGTCACACGATTGCCGATGCCGTCATCATCCTGGGCAGCATCGACATCGTGCTCGGTGAGGTCGACCGCTGACCTGCACCTCCCCCTTACCCATTAGTCCTTAGACCTTACCCTTCAGCTTCCTCATGCTCGGCACCGGCCTCATTCAGGGACTCGCCGCCACCGCGAAAAACTTCGTGGGCAGCTTCCGCGATCCGCGGCGGTTTGTGACCGTGCAGTACCCGGAGGAGAAGGCGCCGATCACGGAGAACTACCGCAACTTCCCGTTCCTGGTCTACGACGCCGCGGGCGACCCGATGGGCACGCTGCGCTGCGTCGCCTGCCGGATCTGCGAGAAGGAGTGCCCGCCGCAGTGCATTTACATCGAGCCGGACGTCGACGAAAGAGGAAAGCCGCGCAAGCATCCGCGCGTCTTCGATCTCGACATCTCGGTGTGCATGAGCTGCCAGATCTGTGTCGAGGTCTGCCCGTTTGACGCGATCAAGATGGACCAAACCTTCGAGATGACCGCGACCGACCGCTTCCGCGGCCTGCTGCTGGACAAGCATCAGCTCGCCCGCTCCAACGACTACTACCGGCAGCTCCATCCCGCCGAGGCGGCGGAGGTGGATGCCCGGCTGGCGGAGGAAAAACGGCAGGCCGGGGAAAAAGCCCGGGCGGCCGCCGCCGCGAAGACCGCCGCCGCGGCCAAGTCACCCGCGTCCGCATGAGTCCCGCTTCGCCCGCCGATTCCCTGCTGGAACGGGCCCCGCTGCTGGCGCGCGACCTGGTGACCGGCCTGTTCCCGCCGGAACTGCGGTGGCTGGCGGGCAGCGTGCTCGCCGTCGTCACGGTCATCCTCGGCTTCGGCCTGCTCTTCACCCTGCTCACGCTGGTCGAGCGAAAGGCGCTGGGTCGCATGCAGAACCGCCCGGGGCCGAACCGCACCGGGCCGTTCGGCCTGCTCCAGCCGATCGCCGATGGCATCAAGCTGCTGGTCAAGGAGGACATCGTGCCGGACGCCGCGGACCGGCCGCTGCATTTTCTCGCCCCGGTCGTGCTGGTCGCCTTCACGTTGCTGATGTTTTCCGTGATTCCATATGGCCGCCACCTGCTGCCGGTGGAACTCGAGACGGGGGTGCTGTTCTTTTTTGCCGCCGGCGCCGCGACGGAGCTGGCGGTGTTCATGGCCGGCTGGTCGAGTCACAACAAATACTCGCTGCTCGGCGCCATGCGCGCCCTGGCGCAGCTGATCAGCTACGAGCTGCCCCTGCTGCTAGCCGTGGTGCCGGTGGTCATGCTGGCGGGCTCGCTGTCGCCCGCGGCCATCGTCGCCGTGCAGGGGCGGTGGACGCTCGGCGTCCTGCCCCACTGGTCGGCGGGCACGCCGTGGGGCGCCGCGGGCTTTGCCATCTTCATCGTCGCGGCGCTGGCCGAGTCCAACCGCTCGCCCTTTGACCTGCCGGAGGCCGAAAGCGAGCTCATCGCGGGGCACCTCACCGAGTACTCGGGCTTCAAGTATGCGCTCTTTTTCCTCGCCGAATATCTGGGCCTGACGGCGCTGTGCGCCATGGCGGTCACGCTGTTCCTCGGTGGCTGGCAGGCGCCGTGCGCGTTTCTCCAGGTCGTTCCCTCCTACCTCTGGTTTTTCGCCAAACTGGGGGTGCTGCTCGCGCTCTGCATGTGGATCCGGGGCACGCTGCCGCGCCTGCGCATCGACCAGCTCATGCGGCTGTCGTGGAAGTTTCTCGTGCCGCTGGCGCTCATCAACCTCGGCACCGCCGCCTTCTGGCACCTGAGCG
>CAZAFS010000373.1:0-3863 GCA_964484165.1 uncultured Opitutaceae bacterium
GCCCGGACGCCGCGGGCCTTCACGCCAGCGCCAGATCCGGTTGGATCGTGAGCGCGAGCTGATCGCGGCGGTTGCAGCCCGCCGGATCGCACCACGCGGCGAACGCGATCATGCCGGCATTATCGCCGGTGTGCTCCGGCCGGGCGGCGAGAAACGCGACGCCGTGCGCACGGGCCCGCGCCGCCAGCGCCGCGTGCAGGGTCCGGTTGTTGGCCACGCCGCCCGAGAGGCCCAGGCTCGCGTAGCGGCCCGGCTCCGCGTCCGCCGCCGGACCATGCTCGAGCGCGCTCCCGGTCTTGTTGACCAACGCGTCGATCACCGCCTGCTGATAGCTGGCGCAAAGATCATCGCGCCGCGCCGTCACCTCGTCGGTGCTCAGTTTTTCCACCAGGTAGCGCAGGCTGGTCTTCAGCCCGGAGAAGCTGAAGGACAGATCGTCGTTCGGCTGAATGCCGCGGGGAAACCGGTGGGCGTCGGGGCGGCCGGCGGCCGCGCGCTGCTCGATGAGCGGGCCCCCGGGATAGCCGAGCCCGAGCAGCTTCGCGCCCTTGTCGAGCGCCTCGCCCGCGGCATCGTCGCGCGTGGCGGACAGCACGCTGATCCGCCCGCCGCGGTCGATCCGGAACAGCAGGGTGTTGCCGCCCGACACGATCAGCCCGAGATGGGGCAGCAGCGCATCCCGGCGCGCCGCGAACGCCGCCGGTTCCGCCGCGTGCACGGCGATGAACGGCGACCAGGCATGGCCGCGCAGATGGCTCACCCCGACCAGCGGCACGCCGCGGTCGAGGGCCAGGGCCTTAGCCGCCGCGAGACCGATGGCGAGGCACCCGGCCAGACCCGGACCGCAGGTCACGGCCACCTCGGTGATCCCGTCCAACGCCCCGCCCTCGCGCAGCTGCCGCAGGAGCGCCGGAAAATTGCGCAGGTGCTCCCGCGTGGCCAGGTCCGGCACCACGCCGCCGTAGCGCTCATGCAGGACCATCTGGCTGTGCACCAGCTCCCGGATCAGGCCGCGCTCCGGATCGAACACCGCCACCGCCGTCTCGTCGCACGAGCTCTCAAGAGCGAGGATCATGGTCGGACCTTCTTCTCATGTCATTCTGAGCGAAGCGAAGAATCCACTTGGACGCGGCAGCCGAATCGCTCTGGATGCTTCGCTGCGCTCAGCATGACCGAGAAGACCTGAGGCGGTCACGGTTTCGTGTCCGCCGGGCGGCGGCGGGCGTCGAAAAGCTCCACGCCCTTCAGCACGTCGATCGCCGTCTGCAGCGGCGCGTCGGCGATGGGGGCAAAGCCGAAACGGGCCGCGAATTCCTTGGGCTCCGTGAGGTCGCGCCGCAGGCGTTGCACGCGCAGCTTGGCCTCGTCCTCCAGCGACACCACCACGGGGATCTGCGGCTCGATGCCCTTTTCCTGGATGCTGCTGCCGCTCGGCGTGTAGTAAAGTGCCGTGGTGAGGCGCAGCGCCTCGGCGTTCGGGAGCCGGAAGACGGTCTGCACCGAACCCTTGCCGAAGGTCCGTTCGCCCACCACGACCGCCCGCGCGGTGTCCTTCAGCGCGCCCGTCACCACCTCCGCCGCGCTGGCCGAGCCGGCATTCACCAGCACCGCCATCGGCAGGTGCAGGTTGCCGGCCGCGGACCCGGCCCGCAGCTCCTGCCGGCTGTCGGGGGTGCGGCCCTGGGTGTAGACCACGAGTTCGCCCCGCCGGAAGAACGGCTCCGCCACCTCCACCGCGGCGTCGAGCAGCCCGCCCGGATTGTTGCGCAGGTCGAGCACGAGCGCCCGGGCGCCCTGGGCCTGCAGCCGCTTCAGCGCCGCCTTCATCTCGGCGCCTGAGTTCTCGGAGAACTGCACCAGCTGGATGTAGCCGATGCCGTCCGCCACGAGGTGCGGGTCGCGCACGCTCTCCACCCGGATGACCTCGCGCGTAATCGTCACGGCGATGTTCTCCTTCTTGGACGGCCGGTAGAGCGTCAGCGCCACCTTCGAGCCCGGCGGGCCGCGCAGGTGGCCGACAATCTTGTCCATGCCGAGCTTTTCGAGGGATTGGCCGTCGACCTTGACGATCTCGTCGCCGCGCTGGATGCCCGCCCGTTCGCCGGGCGTGTCGGCGATGGGCGCGATCACGATCACCTTGCCGTCGCGCCGCTCCACCTGGACGCCGATGCCCCCGAACTTGCCGTTCATCTCCTCGCGCAGCTCACGGTAGGCGTCGGCCCGCAGGAAGTCCGAATGCGGGTCGAGCGACTTGACCATGCCGTCCAGCGCCGCCCGGGTGAGCCGGTCGTAGTCCGCGTCCTGTGCGTGGACGCAATTCTTCGCCACGAGGTCGAGCACGCTCCGGAAATAGGCCGTGTTCCGCGCCAGATCGCGGTTCGGCCACAGACTCCACGCCGGGCGCAAGCGCATCACGGCCGTGGCCAGCGCGAGTCCGCAGACGGCGCCCGCGAGGACGATCAGGAGGCGTTTGAGCATGCCCCCACTGTGGCTATCCGGCGCGCGATGTAAATGCTTCCGCGGACGCCCGCCTTCTGCAGGCGGCGCGGAGCGAAGAATCCACTTGGACTTCGCGGCCGGGTCGTACTGGACTCTCCCTTGCGCTCAGCATGACCGACCAAGCTGTCCCCCCATCGTCTCCGGAGTTTCTCGACGTCTTTCACCGGCGGGCCGGCGCCGGCGGCGTGCTGCCGTTCGCGGATTTCATGGACCTGGCGCTCTACGATCCGGCCGCGGGCTACTATGCGCGGCGGCGGGAGCGGATCGGGCGGGGGCCGCGCACGGATTTTTTCACCGCCACGTCGGTGGGGCCGGTGTTCGGTGAACTCGTGGCGGCGGCCTGTGCGGCCCTGCTCGGGGGCCGGGCGCCGGGCGCCCACACTTTTGTGGAGATCGGCGCCGAGCCGGCGGCGCCGGGCGGTTCGGGCGGCGGCGTCCTGGCGGGCGTGGCCCATCGCTTCGGCGCCGTGGCGACGATCCCGCTGGGGCGGCCGCTCGCCATTCCCTCGTCCGCCGTCGTCTTCTCGAACGAACTGTTCGACGCGCAGCCGTTCCATCGCGTGGTCCGGCGCGCGGGCCGCTGGCGGGAACTGGGGGTCGCCCTGCGCGCCGCCCGGCTGGAGGAAGTCGAACTGCCCGACCTGACGGCTTCCGTGCAGGCGGTGGCGGAGCGCCTGCCGGCCGCAGCGCCGGAAGGCTACCGGCTCGACCTGCCGCTCGCCGCCGCGGCACTCGCCGGCCGCATCGCCGCCCAGCCGTGGACGGGCCTGTTCGTGGCATTCGACTACGGCAAGTCGTGGCGCGAACTGGCGGAGGCGACGCCCGCGGGCACGGCCCGCGCCTATCACCGCCATACGCAGCACGACGACCTGCTGGCCCGGCCCGGCGAGCAGGACCTCACCTGCCACGTATGCTGGGACTGGCTGGGCGCAGCGCTGACCGCGCATGGCTTCGGCGGGCCAATGCTCGAATCCCAGGAGGCGTTTTTCGTGCATCACGCCGCGGCCTCGCTGCGCCGCCTGACCGAAGCGGAGGCCGGCCGCTTCAGCGATCGCAAGCTCGGCGTGATGCAACTCCTGCATCCGGGCCACATGGGGCAGAAGTTCCAGGTCCTCTGGGCGCGGCGGGAGTAACTCGACTGATACGGCAACCACGAATGGACACGAAGAGACACGAATGTGCGCCGGCCGGCATGCTCCTCGTGTGGGCCGGCGCTTGCCGCCGGGCCGTTGAGGGATTGCGGCCTGCCGGCAAGCGGCAGCCCTACAAGCTGTCCAGAGACTTCGCCGAGATCATGCAATTCGACGCGGCGCCGCTCGCAAATTCCCAAACCAATCGGTGTGTCCGGTAGGAAGCCCGCTTGC
>CAZAFS010000374.1:0-1671 GCA_964484165.1 uncultured Opitutaceae bacterium
GCGGTCGTCACGTACGCGGCCGGCGTGGGCAGCCGCTGGACCCAGGGCGCCGGCGTGGTCAAGGGGCTGCATCCCTTCACCCGTTTCGCCGGGCGCCACCGGAGCTTCATCGAAGTGCACCTCGCCAAGACGCGCCGCGCCGCGCGCGCCTTCGGCGTCGAGATTCCCCACGTGTTCACCACCAGTTATCTCACGCACGCGCCCATCGAGCGCTTCCTGCGCGACACGGCCGGGGACGCGCTCGACCGCACCGTCTGGCTGTCGCCGGGGCGCTCCATCGGCCTGCGGCTGGTCCCGACCGTGCGGGACCTGCACTTCGCCTGGGAGGAGACGGCGCAACAGAAGCTCGATGAACAGCAGGAGAAGCTGCGCGAGAGCGTGCGGGCCGCGCTGACCGCGTGGGCCCGCGCCGCGGGCGAGGCCGCCGACTACACCGACAACCTGCCCGGCCAGTGCCTGCATCCCGTCGGCCACTGGTTTGAGATCCCCAACCTGCTCAAGAACGGCGTGCTGGGACGCCTGCTCGCCGCCCGGCCGCAGCTGCGGACGCTGCTGGTGCACAACATCGACACCCTCGGCACCACCGTGGATCCCGCCCTGCTGGGCTGGTTTCGCGCCGCCGGTACGACGCTCGGCTGGGAGGTCATGGCCCGGCGCGTCGAGGACCACGGCGGCGGCCTCGCGCGCCTCGATGGCCGCCTGCGGCTCGTCGAGGGCCTGGCCCTGCCGCGCGAGGAGGACGAGTTTGCCCTCACCTGGTACAACACCAACACCTGCTGGGTGGACATCGACCGCCTGCTCGCCCTCTTCGGCCTGGGTCGCGGCGATCTCGCCGATCCCGCCCGGACGGCCGCGGCCGTGCGCGGCCTCGCCGCGCGCATGCCGACCTATGTGACGCTCAAGGACGTGAAGAAACGCTGGGGCCACGGGCAGGAGGACGTGTTTCCCGTCGCGCAGTTCGAAAAACTTTGGGGTGACATGACAGCGCTGCCCGAGTGCGCCAGCGTATTCGCCGCGGTGCCGCGGGCCCGCGGCCAGCAACTCAAGGACCAAGCCCAGCTCGACATCTGGCAGCGCGACGGCTCCGCGGCCTACATCGAATCACTGGGCGACTGGGCGTGAGTGGGCGGCGCCGCGGGGGAGACGTCCAGGGCGGGGACCCGGCTTTTCACGACGGCCCGGCGGGCATGATCGCGATGCCGCCGGAGGCCGCCGCCACCAGAACTACGACCAAGGCGAGCGCGGCCGGCGCGTCAGCCCTCCGCCGCGGCGGCCGGACGCACCGCCACCACCTCCACGTCGAAATGGAGATCCAGCCCCGCCAGCGGGTGGTTGGCGTCAAGCACGACGTCGTCGCCCTCGAGGCCGACGATGGTCACGACGGGCGCATGCCGGTCGGGGCCGGTTTGAAACTGGTCGCCCACCTTGATCTCGGCGACCGGCACCGTCCGGCGTTTGACCCGTTGCACCAGGCGCTCGTCGCGCGCCCCGTAGCCGCGCGCGGCGGTCACCACGACGCGCTGTTTGGTGCCGGCGGCCAGGCCGCGCACCGCCTCCTCCAATCCGTCGATGATGGTGCCGTCGCCCTCGGTAAACGTGATCGGTGCTCCGCCCTGGGACGTGTCAAGCAGCCGCCCTTCCGCGGTGCGCAGCGTGTAGTGAAAGGTGATG
>CAZAFS010000374.1:1771-3837 GCA_964484165.1 uncultured Opitutaceae bacterium
TCGAACGTCTGCAGCACGAGGCCGAGGTCGATGGCCGACACGTTGGGATAGGCGCGCACCACCGCCTGTTGCACGGCCGCCGAGTGGGCCGGCGACCGCGCCCGCACCGCGATCACGTGGAATTGCGGCGCCGCCTCCAGCACGCCCTCCGGGAACACCACGAAAAAATTCGGCTGCAGCCGCTGCCACTCGACGGCGCGCAGGCTGGCGACCCGCGTCCGCATCGGCACGCCCTGCACATCAAAGGTGATTTCGTCTCCCAACCGCACCTGCATCTCCTTCGCCAGACCCTCCTCCAGCGACACCGGCACGACCGGGGTGCCCGGCGGCACCCGGCCCACGAAAGCGCCGGCGACGATCTTCTCGGTGTCGGTCAGATGCCCGCGATAGCTGGACCGATACTCGCGGCGCAGCGTCCAGCCCGGCAGGTGCAGGGCCGGGTCGCGCAGGATCTCGTCCACCGGCCGCCCCTGAAGCGCGCTGATGCGCATTGTGACGATCGGCGCCTCCTGCCGTTCCTCCGCCCCCTCGGCGCGCAGCACGGCCTTCAGGCCGGCGAGCTGATCGTCCTGGATGTCGAAAAACAGGAGGTTCGGCCGGTCGCCGCCGGCGGCGGCGCGAAATTCGCGCACGAGCGATTCGCGCACAAGGTAGAGGGTGAGGACGAGGAAGGTGCCCAGCCCGAGCGACACGAGCAGCAGCACCGTGCGGTTGTGCGGCCGGTACAGATTGGCCAGCCCCTGCCGCCAGACGTACGGCAACCGCCGGGGCGCCCACCGCCGCGCCGCCCATGCCACCAGCCGCGCCGCCCCCGCCAGCACGCCGAGGCCCGCGGCCAGCGCCAGCGCGAAGCCCACGCCCCGCTGCCAGCGGCTGGCCTGGCTCACGGCAAAAGCGAGAACCGCCGCGCCGATCAGCGCATACAACGCCCACCGCCACGGATCGCGGGCCGGCGGGTCTTCGCCGAAACCGGAGCGCAGCGCCAGCAGCGGCGACACCCGCCGGATCGACAACAATGGCAGCAGCGTGAACAGCAGGCTGATCACGAGCCCCGCCGTCAGTCCGCCCGCCACCGCGCGCCACGACACAAAGACCTCCGTGGCGACCGGCAGGAAGCTCCGGAACAGCGCGGGCAGCGCCAGCTGCACCGCCAGCCCCAGCCCCGCGCCCAGGCCCGCGCCGATCAGGCCGAGCCCGCAGCCCTGCACCAAATAGATGGCGAAACTCCGGCGGGCCGTGGCCCCGAGGCACCGGAGCGTGGCGATCGTCGCCACCTTCTGGCGGACATGCACGTGGATCGCGCTCGCCACGCCGATCGCGCCCAGAAATAACGCGATGAAGCCGACGAGGCTCAGGAAGGCGTTCACGTTGTCCAGTGCGCGGCCGAGGTCGCGCTTGCGGTGCTCGACCGTGTCAAAACCCAGCCGCTGGTCCCGGAACCGATCGCGCAGGTCGCGCACCAGCGCCTCGACGTCGACGCCGGCGGGCAGCCGGTACCAGGCCCGGTAGCGCACCAGGCTGCCCGGCTGGACGAGATGGGTCCGATCCAGGGCGCGCAGCGGGATGTAGACGCGCGGCGCCAGCATCGCCACCGCCGGCGATTCGCCGGGCATCTTCTCCAGCGCGCCGGCGACGGTGAACGTGGCCTCGCCGATCCGCACCGGGTCGCCGACCCGCAGGCCGAACTGCGCCAGCAGCGTGTTCTCGAGCACGGCGTAATCGCCGCCCGGCAGCCGCGCGAACGCGCCGGCGGGGGTGGTGACGGCCCGGCCGTAAAAGGGAAACGGCCCCGCCAGCGCCCGCACCTGCACGATGCGCGTCTGGCCGCCGCGCGACGGAAAGACGATCATCGACGAGAACGACGTCTCGCGCGCCTCGACGCCGCCCAGGCCGGACAGATACGCCCCGACCGCGTCCGGCAGCTTCTGCCGCGCGGTCACGGCGAGGTCGGCGCCGAGCAGTTCCTTGGCCTGCTCGTCCACGGCCCGGCGCAGGTTGTCGCGGAACGAGCCGATGGCGACGAGGGCGGCGACGCCGAGCACGATGGAGCACGAGAACAGCAGCAG
>CAZAFS010000375.1:0-3836 GCA_964484165.1 uncultured Opitutaceae bacterium
CCTCGGCGGAGACCAAGACGGAACCCGAGGGCGCGTTCGTGCAGGGCTGGGTGAAACAGATCGGCGACATTGCCCTGATCACCGCGTCGATCCTCGGCGCGGTGTTCTTCACGATCCTGCTGGTGACGGGCAACACGATCTCGCAGTCGGTGCGGGAGCGGATCGGGGAGCTGGGCGTGCTCAAGGCGATCGGCTTCACCAACGGTCAGATGCTGGCGCTGGTGCTGCTGGAGTCATGCCTTCTGTCGCTGCTGGGCGGCGCGATCGGCCTGGGCCTGGCGAAACTGATCACCGGGCTCGGCGACCCGACCCGCGGCATGCTGCCGCGGTTCTATTTCCCGAACCACGATGTGGTCCTGGGCCTGGGCTTCAGCCTGGCGCTCGGGCTGGTGACCGGCGTTTTTCCCGCGCTGCAGGCCATGCGCCTGCGGGTGGCCGACGCCCTGAGGAGGATGTGATGAAAGTGAGAGTGAAAGTCAGGGTGAAAGTGGGCACGCCGGCACAGACGCCGCCTCTATTCTTACGCCATCTCGACCCAACGGTACTTTCACCCGCTTGCCCTCTCATTCAGGTTCCACTCTCACTCTCACCTTCACTCTTCACTTCCTAATGGCCGGTCCGATCAATTGGATTTCGCAGGTCGCCTCGGTGACGAAGTTCGGGCTCCTCAGCCTCCCGCAGCGGCGGGGCTCGGTGGCGGCGGCGGTGTTCGGCATCGCCGGCGTGGTCGCCGTGCTCGTCGGCGTGCTGTCGATCGCGGCCGGGTTCCGGCGGGTGATGACGGCTTCCGGGGAGGCGGACGCGGCCATCGTGCTGCGCAGCGGCGCGGATAGCGAGATGGTCAGCGGACTCGGCCGCCCGGAGACGCGGATCATCGCGGATGCGCCCGGCGTGGCGCGCACGGCGGCGGGGCCGCTCGCGTCCGCGGAGCTGTTTGTCATCATCAACCTGCCGAAGAAATCGACCGGCACCGACGTGAACGTGCCGTTGCGCGGCGTGGAGCACGCGGCGTTTCAGGTGCGCGATAATCTCAAGATCGTACAGGGCCGGGCGTTTGACTGGGGCAAGGCCGAGGTCATCGCCGGGGTCGGCGCGGCCCGGGAGTTTTCCGGCCTCCAGGTCGGGGACATCGTGAAGGCGGGCCACTACAAGTTGCCGGTGGTGGGGATCTTTTCCGCCGGCGGGGCGGCCGCCGAGTCGGAGATCTGGACCGATGCCAAAGTGCTGCAGGATGCCTACCACCGGGGCGACAGCTTCCAATCCGTCTTTGCGCGGCTGGCCTCACCCGCGGTCTTTTCGCAGTTCAAGGATGCCTTGACCGCGGACCCGCGGCTGAACGTACAGGTGCAGCGGCAAAGCGAGTACTACGCCACGCAGTCGACGGGCGTGACGACGCTGGTCACGATGCTGGGCATACCCGTGGCGCTGCTGATGGCGGTCGGCGCGGTCTTCGGCGCGCTCAACACCATGTACAGCTCGGTGGCGGCCCGCACCCGCGAGATCGCGACGTTGCGGGCGCTCGGCTTCGGCCGCAGCGCGGTGGTGATGTCGGTCATGCTGGAGTCGATTGTGCTGGCGCTCGTGGGCGGCGTCTGCGGCGGCGGCGTGGCGTATGCCCTGTTCAACGGCTTTCAGGCGGCGACGATGAACTTCCAGACGTTCAGCCAGGTCGCCTTCGCGTTTGCCGTCACTCCGCAGTTGCTGACGGAGGGCATCGTGTTGGCGACGCTGATCGGTTTTCTGGGTGGTCTGCTCCCGGCGATTCACGCGGCCTGGCAGCCGATCGCGGCGGCGCTGCGGGAGCTGTGAGCCGGACTCATGCAATAGAACCACGGTTTCCCTCGTAAATGCGCAAACCGATTGGTGATGGGTGTAGGAGCCTGCTTGCAGGCGATTTTCCCTCTGCTATCGCGAGCAAGCTCGCTCCTACAATTGCACGATTCCGGCTGAGAGTATCGGGGAGCAAGGTTTAAGGGACAAGACGGAGGAAACCGGCGATCGGTCGGCGCCTTTGCGTTGAAAATGCCGCCGGCGCGGCTACCGTCAGCCGGATGCTGCGAGAGAAATACATCGGGGCGAAACAGAAATGGGCCGAGAAACAGAAGGCCCGCGGCGTCGTTCCACGCGCCACCGCCTCGACCGACCGCCTTCCGCCCGGCCAGACCCTCACGGCCGGCTTCCCGGTGCTGGATCTCGGCGTCAAGCCGGAGGTGCCGCTCGACCGCTGGACGCTCACGCTCGACGGGCTGGTCGAGAAACCCGCGGTCCTCACCTGGGCGCAGTTCAACGCGCTGCCGCAAGTCGAGGACGTGAGCGATTTCCACTGCGTCACGAGCTGGAGCAAATACGACTGCCGCTGGGGCGGCGTCGCGTTCACCACGCTGTACGAGCTGGTCCAGCCGAAACCCGGGGCCCGGTTTGTCTATTTCACGAGCTACGACGGCTATTCCACGAACGTGCCGCTCGACCGATGCCTGGACGACGACGTGCTGGTGGCGACGCGCTTCGAAGGCCAGCCGCTCGCGCGCGAGCATGGCGGGCCGGCGCGCGTGATCATCCCCAAGCTCTATGCCTGGAAGGGCGCGAAGTTCGTGCAGGGCGTCACCTTCCTGGCCGAGGACAAGCTGGGCTTCTGGGAAGTGCGCGGCTACAGCAACGCCGCCGACCCTTGGAAGGAAGAGCGCTACGCGTAGCGGGCCGCCCGGCCAGGCGCCTCCCGCCTCGGCCGGTTTTCGGCGTCCATTCCGGCGCATCTTCATGTTCCGTCGCGGCTAACGGGGTTTCGCGCCGATCGCGCCGCGCGCCGGCCGGTTGCGCAGTTTTGACCACTTGGCGCGGCTGGCTCGGGATGTGCTTTGGAAGGGGCGCCCGCCTTGAAGTCCTCATGAAACCGATCCTCGACAGCCGCAAGCTGCTCGCCTTTGCCACGCTTGCGCGGTGCGGCAGCTTTACGCAAACCGCGCGCGAGCTGTTCCTCACCCAGTCGGCCGTGAGTCATGCCATCAAATCGCTGGAGCAGGAGCTGGAGTGCCGCCTGTTCGAGCGCCTCGGCCGCCAGGCGCGGCTGACCCCGGCCGGCCAGCATTTGCTGGAGCACGCCGACCGCATCCTCGACGAAATGCAGCTGGCGCGGGAAGATCTGAAGGCGCTGGAAAAGCCGGGCGGCCCGCAAACCCTCGGCTCGTGGCAGAAGATCGCCTGAGGCCGGGCTCTGGCAGACAAATGTAGCGCTGCCGCCTGCCCATTCGACGAGCTCATCCATCGACAGGCTCAGGATGACCCTGGGCAACGTCGAAGGGTCAGGGCCCCGAGCCTGCCAGCGGTGAACTCGTCGAATCCGTCGAGGGGCCGGCAGGCCGTTTTTCGATTCATCCGGCCCGGTTCTGCTGGCCAGCAGAACGCCGGCCTTGCACGCGTCGTTCGGTGAGAACCCGGAACCATGAACGCGGAGCCGCGACGGACCGCCGCCGGCGTCCCGCCGGTCGATCTGAAATCTTTCCTCTTGAATCTTGAATCACCGCGGCGACGCTGGCGCCGCCGGCGCCATTCCGCGGCCGGCCCGTGCCCATGGCTTCCGCCCCAGAATCCCCGCTGCCCAAGGAGCTGTTTCTCCTCGATCCCACCGTGGCGTTCCTCAACCACGGCTCATTTGGCGCGACGCCCCGGCTGGTGTTCGAACGCTACCAGGCGTGGCAGCGCGAGATGGAGCGGCAGCCGGTGGCGTTCTACATGCAGCGGTTCGGGGACCTGATGCGCGAGGCGCGCACCGCCCTGGCGGCCCACGTGCACACCGCGCCGGACAACCTTTTTTATGTCACCAACGCCACCACCGCGCT
>CAZAFS010000376.1:0-3835 GCA_964484165.1 uncultured Opitutaceae bacterium
GCCGCACCACGGACGACGCGGAGGTCGTCCCTCCAATCTGGAGGGCCCGCCTCTGCGCGGGCCGTTTGCTGGCACCGCCGCTCCGACCGTTACAGCGATTTTGCGGCGGCCACGAGCGCCTCGGTGGTGATGCCGAGTTCCTTGAACGCGATCGGCGCCGGCGCGCTCAGCCCAAAGCGATCGATGCCGACCGTGGCGCCGTCGAGACCGACATATTCGCGCCAGAGCGGCGTCACGCCCGCTTCGATCGCGATCCGCTTGCGACAGGCCGGCGGCAGGATCGCCTCGCGATACTCCGCCGGCTGGCGGTTGAACCGCTCAAAGGAAGGCATCGACACCACCCGCACGCCGGCGCCCAGCACATTGGCGGCGGCCAGCGCGTACTGCAGCTCGCTGCCGGTGGCCAGCAAAACGTGGGTGAGCGGCGCCGTCTCCTGGACCGCGACGTAGCCGCCCTTCAGCACGCCCGCCCGGCGGAGGTGCGGCGGAATTTCGTTGAGATTCGGCACGGCCTGCCGCGTCAGCGCGATCAACGTGGGGCCTTCGACCCGTTCCATCGCCGCGGCGAATGCGCCCGCCGTCTCCTCCGCATCGGCCGGACGGATGACATCGAGTCCGGGAATCACGCGCAACGCCGACAGCGTCTCCACCGGCTGGTGCGAGGGTCCGTCCTCGCCCACCCCGACGGAGTCGTGGGTGAAAATGTACACCACCGGCAGCTTCGAGTAGGCGGCCAGGCGGATGGCCCCGCGGCAGTAGTCGGCGAAAACCAGGAACGTCGCGCACGAGGGGCGGAACAGCCCGTCATAGGCCACGCCGTTGTTGATCGCGGCCATCGCGTGCTCACGAATGCCGTAGCGCACGTTGCGCCCGGCGCGGTTGGTCCGGTCGAAATCCTTGTCGGCGGCGATGTAGTTGTAGGTCGAGCCGTGCAGGTCGGCCGAGCCGCTGATGAGCAGGGGCAGCGCGGCGGCGATCGGCTGGAGCACCTCGCGCCCGGACCCGCGGGTGCCCGGATGCTTGGCGTCGGCCGGGAACACGGGGATCTTCGCCAGCAGTTCGGCCGCGCTCGGCGCCACCGCCCGCGAGTCGAGCAGCGCGGCCTGGTCGGGATTCGCGGCGCGCCAGGCCGCGTAGGTTTTCGTCCACTTCCGGTGGGCGCGGACGAGGCGCTTCTTGTGCGCCGCAAAGTAGGCGCGCACTTCATCGCTGACGTAGAAAAGCTGGTCGGCCGGCAGGCCGAGGCCGGCCCGCGCGGCGGCGGCGAACTTCGCCCCGCCCTCGCCGTGGCCCTTGGCCGTGCCCTGCACCTCGGGGATCCCCTTGGCGATGATGGTGCGGGCGATGATCAGCTGCGGCTTCCCCGACTTCGCCCGCCTGGCCCGGTTGAGCGCCTTGAGGATGGCCGGCATGTCGTGGCCGTCGGGCAGCGTCTGCACATCCCAGCCGATGGCCTTGAAGCGCGCCCCCGTGTTCTCGCTCTGCGTCTTCGCCGCCATGGCGTCGAGCGTCACGTCGTTGGAGTCGTAGATGAGGATGAGGTTGTCCAGGCCCTGGTGGCCGGCGAAGGCCACGGCCTCCATGCCGACGCCCTCCTGCATGCAGCCGTCGCCCGCCAGGCAGATCACATGGTAGTCGAAGATCGTGTGCGCGGCGGTGTTGAAGCGGGCCGCGGCCATCTGGCCGGCCATGGCCATGCCGACGGCATTGCCCACGCCCTGCCCGAGCGGACCGGTGGTGCACTCGACGCCGGGCGTCTGGCGAAACTCGGGATGGCCGGGGGTCTTGCTGTGGAGCTGGCGGAATTGCTTCAACTCGTCGAGCGGCAGGTCGTAGCCGCTGAGGTGCAGCCAGCCGTACAAGAACATGCTGCCGTGGCCCGCCGACAGGATGAAGCGGTCGCGGTTGAGCCAGCGCGGTTCGTCCGGATCATGCACCAGCACGTGGCCAAACAGCACCGCGCCGATTTCCGTGGCGCCGAGGGGCAGGCCGAGGTGGCCGGAGGCGGCCTGGTGCACGGCGTCGATGGCGAGGCCGCGCGCCTGGGCGCAGGCGCGGGCGAGGATCTCGGTGTTGAGCTTCATGGGAGAATGCGGTTGAGGACGGCGCGGCCCGCCGACCGCGGCGGGCAAAAACCAAGGCGTTGGTCTAACGGTCCCGCCCGCGCCGTGGGAAGCTCAAATTTAGCCGGCAACTGTAGGAGCCTGCTTGCAGGCGATTTCTCCTCCGCCATCCTCCTTCGCCCGGGCTACGGAGGACGGGTCGCGAGCACCTGTCGGCCGTAGCTTCATGCGAAGGCCGAAGCTCGCTCCTACAATGAATCTTCGGGTCAGCCCGCCTTGGCCGGGGCGGCCGGCTCCGGCGCGGGGGTCGCGGCGGCGGGCGCGGCCTCCGCCGGCACCTCTTCCTCATAGCGCTTCTTCTTGACGGCCATCGCCGCCTTGCCCGTCCGCTCGCGCAGGTAGTACATGCGGGCGCGCATCGGCTCGCTCTCGCGCTCGATCTCGATCTTGTCGATGTTGGGTGAGTTGACGGGGAACACGCGCTCGACGCCCTCGCCGTAGCTGATGCGGCGGACGGTGAACGTCTCGTGGATGCCGGAACCCTTGCGGGCGATCACGACGCCGGAGAAGATCTGGATCCGCTCCTTGTCGCCCTCGCGCACCTTGGTGTGCACGCGCACGCCATCGCCCACTTTGAAGGGCGGCAGGCCCGTCTTAAGCTGGTGGGCGGTAATCTCTTTGATGATCGGATTCATGTTGCTGCTTCTCCAGTAAATCGGGTCTGACCTGGCGGGTTTTCTCCACACGCCGCGCGAGCCGCCATTTCTCGATCTCGCCGTGGTGCCCCGACAGGAGCACTTCCGGCACGACCATGCCGCGAAAATCGGCGGGCCGCGTGTATTGAGGAAAGTCGAGCAACTTGCCGGTGAAGCTTTCGCTCGTCAACGACTTTTCCTCCCCAAGCACGCCCGGAATGAACCGCGCCAGCGCGTCGACCAGCACCGCCGCCGCCAGGGTGCCGTTGGTCAGCACGTAGTCGCCGATGCTGATTTCCTGGTCGACCAGGCAATCGCGGATACGCTGGTCGATGCCCTCGTAGTGGCCGCTGAGCAGAATAAGGTGCTGCTGCCGGGAAAGTTCCTCGGCCAGCGCCGGGCTCAGCGGCACGCCGTCGGGCGTGAGGTAAATGCGGCGGCAGCCGGGTTTCTGGAGCTGTTCGATCGCCGCGAACACCGGCTCGGGCTTGAGCACCATGCCCGCCCCGCCGCCGAACGGGCGGTCGTCAGCCCGCTTGTGCTTGTCCGTCGCCCAGTCGCGCAGGTCGTGCACCTGGATCGACAGGAGTCCGGCCTCGACGCCCTTGCCCAGGATGCTCTCGGCCAGGAAGCCGTCCAGCATCCGGGGAAACAGCGTGAGGATGTCGATGTGCAGCGCCACCGGAGAAAAGCTTTTACACCAAGTCCGCAAAGAACGCCAAGAAATGAAAAACCCCGGTCAAACGAGCCGGGGCCTTCGCGACCTTTGCGTTCTTCGTGTAAATCAGGTCAGGAATTCGCCGGCGCGGCGGGCGCCGGTTCGGGCGCCGCGGGGGCCGGAGTCGGGGTGGCCGGCGGGGCGGCCGCGGCGGCCTGGCGGCGGCGCTCCCTCTTGATCAGCGCATGCATCGTGTCGGTCGGCCGGGCGCCCTTGCTGAACCAGTAGTCCACGCGGTCGAGCTTGATCGACAGGGGGTTGCCCTTGGCCTCGGGCGTGTAGGTGCCGAGGATTTCCGCGGCGTCGCCATCGCGGCGCGAACGCTGTTCGGCCACCACCACCCGGTAGATGGGCTTGTG
>CAZAFS010000377.1:0-3797 GCA_964484165.1 uncultured Opitutaceae bacterium
GGCACGGTGCAGGTGGACTACAACCTGCCGCAGCGCTTCGACCTCGCCTACATCGGCGCCGACAACCAGGCGCACCGCCCGGTGATGATCCACCGCGCCCCGTTCGGCTCGATGGAGCGCTTCGTCGGCGTGCTCATCGAGCATTTCGCGGGCGATTTTCCGGCCTGGCTCGCGCCCGAGCAGGCGCGCGTGCTGCCCATCAGCGACAAGGTGATCGAGTACGCCCGTGAAGTCGCCGCCCGGCTGAAGGCCGGGGGCCTCCGGGTCACGCTGGACGAGCACGCCGACAAGCTGGGCGCGAAGATCCGCCGCGCCGAGGTCGAGAAGGTGCCCTACGCGCTGGTGGTCGGCGCCAAGGAAGCCGAGGCGAAGGCCGTGTCGGTGCGCTCCCGCGCCCGCGGTGACGAAGGCGTGCAGCCGCTCGAGGCGTTTCTGGAAAAGCTCCGAGCCGAAGTCGTCACCCGCGCCCTGCCGGAGAAAAAGCAGTGATTCGTCCGGGCGGCAGCGCATGATGGGATCGCCTCACGCTTCGCCCCGCCCCCCCGAGCCGGCCGCCGCCGCCTCGTCGCGCCGGGCCGTCGCGCTCGCGTGCGGCGGGCTCCTCCTCGCCGTCTTCGCGGCCTATGCGAACAGCCTGTCCGGACCGTTCGTTTTCGACGACAAGGACTCGATCGTCAACAACGCCACCCTGCGGCACCTGTGGCCGCTCTCGCATGTGCTGGCCCCGCTCAGCGGCGGCCTCACGGTCAGCGGTCGGCCGGTTTTGAACCTCTCACTGGCCCTCAATTTCGCCGCCGGCGGCGTGGATGTTCGCGGCTATCATGTCGCGAACGTCCTCATCCACGCGCTCGCCTGCCTGACGTTGTTCGGGCTGGTGCGGCGCACGCTGACCCAGCCGTCGCTGCGCGGGCGTTTCGGCGCCGCCGCGGCGTCCGTCGCGTTCACGGTGGCGGCGCTGTGGGCGTTGCATCCGCTGCAAACCGAGGCGGTGACCTACATCGTGCAGCGCGCCGAGTCGCTCATGGGGCTGTTTTGTCTGCTCACGCTCTACGGCTTCGTGCGCAGCGTGGACGCTCGGGCGCCCGGTCGCTGGCAGGTGCTGTCGGTCGCCGCGTGCCTGCTGGGCATGGCTACCAAGGAGAACATGGTTTCCGCACCGGTGCTCGTGCTGTTGCTGGATCGCGCGTTCGTGGCCGGAAGCCTCGCCGGTGCGTGGCGCCGGCGGCGCCGATTCTACGCGGCGCTGGCGGCGACGTGGCTTTTGCCCGTCGGGTTGCTCGCCAGCATCGGCGGCAGCCGCGGCGCCTCGGCCGGCCTCGGCGTCGACATCTCGTGGTGGAACTACGTGCTCACGCAATTCCCCGCGCTCGTGCACTACCTGCGGCTGTCGATCTGGCCGACGCCGTTGGTCTTCGAGTATGGCACATTTTGGATCGGGCGCCTGGCGGACGTATGGCCGCAGGCATGCGTCGTCGTCGCGCTGATCGCGGGCACGTTGTTCGCGTGGTGGCGGAAACCGGCGGTCGGGTTTCTCGGCGCCTGGTTTTTCGCGATCCTCGCTCCGACCTCGCTCGTGCCCGGGATGACGCAGCGCATCGTCGAGCACCGGATGTATTTGTCGCTCGCGCCCATCGTGGTGCTGATCGTGGCGGCGGTCTACCTCTGCGGCGGGCGCCGCGGCCTCGCGGCACTCTGGGCGCTGGCGGTCGGGCTGGGGGCTCTCACCTTTCAGCGCAATGCCGCCTACCGCAGCGAGCTTGCCCTCTGGGGCGACACGGCGGCGAAGCGGCCGGCCAACGCCGGCGCCCACGCCAGTCTGGGCGCGGCCCTCGCCGAGGCCGGCCGCATGGCCGAGGCCGTCCGGGAATACGAAACCGCGTTGCGGCTGCGGCCGAATTTCCTCACCGCCCGCAACAACCTCGGCATTGCGCTCGTCGCCATCGGGCGCGCCGGCGAAGCGATCCAGCAGTTGGAGGAGTCGCTGCGCCAGGATCCGGATGACGCCCAGGCCCACCTGAATCTCGGCGTGGCGCTGGACCTTTTGAAGCGCACGCCGGAGGCGGTTCCCCACTACGAGGCGGCCCTGCGTTGCGATCCGAACCTCGCGCCGGCCCACAACAATCTCGGCGACGCATTGTCCCGCGCGGGGCGAAACGCGGAGGGCATCGCCCACCTGCAGGAGGCGCTGCGCCTGAAGCCCGGCTACTTCGACGCCCACTGCAATCTCGCCGCGGCGCTGGCCCGGGCCGGCCGCATGGAGGAGGCGCAGGCGCAGTTCGAGGCCGGACTCCGGCTCAAGCCCGCCGACGCGGAGGCGCACGCCCACTGGGGCGGCGTGCTGCTCGCGACCGGCCATCCCGCGGAGGCCCTGGCGCAATTCGAATCCGCGCTCCAGCTGCAGCCCGAATCCGCCTTGAATCACTACAACTACGGCACCATGCTGGCCACCGCGGGCCGGCTCGACGAAGCGGTGCGCCAGTTCGAAGCGGCGCTGCGGCTGAAACCCGACTACGTCGACGCGCACAACAACCTCGGCAACACGCTCACGCTGCTCCGCCGCGAAGCGGATGCCCTGCCGCACTACGAGGCGGCGCTGCGACTGAATCCCGGACATCCCTCCGCCCACAACAACCTCGGCCTCGCGCTCGCCCGGCTTGGCCGTCTGCCGGAGGCGGCGGCGCAATTTGCCGAGGCGCTGCGGCTCGCGCCGGATTATCAGGAGGCGCGGGACAACCTCGCGCGGGCGCAGGAGCAACTCCGCGCGCCGCCGCCGTAGCGCCGAATCGCCGCGAGCGGCTCAGTGGCCGTTTTGCACCACCGTCAGCTCCGCGCGCGCCGCGGTTTGGCGCCAGGCGATCCCGTCGACGACCGCTTCCTCCGTCGGACCCTCGATGCGGCGTCGCCGTATCCCGTGTCGCCTCCGCGCCCGACCAGCGCTCCCGCGCCCGCGGCGACGAGGGCGTGATGCCGTTCGACGCCTACGTCGAGAAATTGCGTACCGCGGTCGCATCCCGCGCTTTACCAGATCGAAAGAGGTCACCGTCGGCGTGACGGCCGACAGGAGTTTGACCGTCTTCACGACACGTGTCTTGACGGCGGGTGCTCGCGTCCCCGGAGAGTCCGATCGCCTTTCACAGGAGCGCTCGCAGGCATCGCCGCGGACGGCGGCGCGTCAGTGCCGGCCCGGCCGGCTGAAGGTCCCGCGGGCCCGGCTCAAAGCGCCGCCAGGGGAGAAAGCGCCAACCGGTGGTTCTCGACTCGGGGCCCAGCTTTGCTACGATACCAAATAGGACCGCCAGCCTTCGATCCGCACCTACCGGCTGATAAACAAAGTTGACATGCCTCTTGAATGGTCCTGCATTGTTCCGATTGGGACACGTGTCCCATCCCTACCCCTGTCAGGCCCCCCCGCTCTAGGAAACAGCAAATCCGAACAGCCATGAACCGTCATATCGGACTACCCACCACACTGCGGCGGCTGATCTTGGCGCACACCTGCGCGATGATTGCCGCCTCGACTTCATGGGCGCAACTGGCGTCCACACCGGAAACCAACGCGGCGGCCCCAACGGGCGCCGCCGCCAAGACAGCCGCGGCGGGCCCTGAGGAGGTGGTCCGGATGTCGCCCTTCGAGGTCAAAACCGAGACCAACGGTTATTACTCCCCGAACACGATGTCCGGCACACGCATCAACTCCAACATCCAGGATCTGGCGTCCTCCATTACGGTCGTGACCAAGACGCAGATGCAGGATTTCGCGATGCTCGATATCAACGACGTCTTCCTCTACGCCGGCA
>CAZAFS010000378.1:0-3792 GCA_964484165.1 uncultured Opitutaceae bacterium
GCCGCGGCGCTGCGGCTGGACGGCCCGACCGGGCCGGCGGGCGGGCTCGCGGTGCTGGCCATCGCGCTCACCGCCGTGGCGCTGTACTACTATTTGCTCGTGCTCAAGCAGGCTCTCGTGGCGGCTCCCGCCGCCGGGGCCGGGCGCATCGCGGTGCCGCTTCCCGCCGCCGGCGCGCTGGTCCTGGCCGCCGGCCTGATCCTGCTGCTGGGAATATTCCCGTCGCTGCTGCTCCGCTGGTTCTGACCCAGAGTGCGCGGGGCGGCGGACCGGCGGTCAGGGGGTCACGCCCCTCACGTGCTTGTGCTCGACCTCGGCGACATATCTGCGCGTGGCGGGGGGGAGCTCGTGCCAGATCTTGAGCGAGATCAACCCGCCCAGGATGGCGAACGGCATCAGGAAGATCGGCCACCAGAGCCAGCTCAACCCGGTGAGGTAGCCGAGGGCCACGGATTGCAGCGCGGTGCCCAAGTAGGCCGATCCGTCCACAATGCCCGAACAGGTCGCGGTGGCCTTGCGCCCGCCCAGGTCGGTCGCGGCCGTGCCGGCCATCAGCGAGGTGATGCCGACCGCGGCGGCGGTGATCAGCACGCCGGCCAAACCGACGATAAACGGCGAGGAGCGCAGCGCGAAAGCCATGACGACGGCCATCAGCAGCGCGAAAACGCAGAACAAACCGGTCGGTGGACCCCGGCGCGACTGGAAGAACTTGTCCGAGACCAGTCCGCCCGCGAAGCCGCCGACAATGCCGAAGACGCAGAGCAGCAACCCCCAATGCTGCACGAAGAACTCGGCGCCGGGCTGCTTGAATTCATTGCCGTAGATGAAATACCACTGGGTGATGCCGTTGCGGAGGACGCCGGAGGTCAGATTGGCGAGCGCGAGCAGCAGGATCAGGGGGCTGAAAATGACTCTCGCGAGCAGGTCCCGGGCCGTAAGCTTTTCGTCCATGTGCCCGGAGGAGGCGTCGTGGGTGTCGAACGGCGGGAAATCCGCCTCCTCCGGCGTGTCCTTGATGAGCCGCCAATCCAAGACCACCCAGAAAAGCAGGATGGCCGCGGGGATGAAGAACACGGCCCACGTCGCGTCGACCGACTGGTCCCTGAGGGCGAACAGGCGAAGGATCGTGGCATGGAGCCAGCTGAGGTGGCCGGTGGCGCCGGCCTTGGCCATGTCGGCGATGGCCTGGCCCCAGTCGAAGGCGAAATACACGCCGAACGAGATGAGGGTGCCGAAGATGGCGCCGAAGACGCCGCGCTCGCGGACGTGAAACCAGTAGGCCTTGACCTTGATGATGGAGACCGCCCCGTAGCTCTGAAAATACATGTTCAGCGCGTAGACGACGGAGAACGCGAGCACCAGGTTCACCTTCAAGCGATGCAGCAGCACAAGGTAAGTCAGCACGCCGAGCACGACATTCGCCAGGGCGGCGCCCACCGCGGCAATGATGATGCCTTTCTTGCCGCCGATCCTGTCCACCAAGGGTCCATTGACGAGAAATGAGGCGGCGTAGACGGCCGTTCCCGCGCCGAAGATCCAGCCGAAGGCCTCGTTGGACATCGTGGTTCCCAGCGCGTTTTTGACCACGACCAGATTGTAGCGCCCCATGTACAGAAACGAGTAGGTCATGCCCAGCGGGAACCAGTTGATGAAGCGCCGCCACATGAACCAGCGGCTGTGCTTGATCGGGTTGTTGAGAAAATAGACGACAATCGTGGCGACCAAGCAGAGGCCTACGAAAAGGGGAATCATGGGGAGGAAGCGGCGGATGGAGATCGAAGAGCGGCGGACCGGAGACCGCCAAGATCGCGGCAAATCCTCGCAGGCGCGCCGTGCGCGTCAAAAGCTTTCCACACCCGCGACGCCGGCGTTGCAGGCCCGTCCCAACCCGGCCATTCTGTGAGTTGACTCGTGGTGGCGCAAAATGCACCTTGCCGGGTTTCATCCGCGCCAGAACCACCCGCCCAGGTGCATCGCATCCTCGCCAAAACCCGCCTCAGCCCGAATGTCACCCGTCTTGACGTGGAGGCGCCCCGCATCGCGGAGATCCGACGGGCGGGCCAGTTCGTCATCGTCCGGCGCGGGGAGGGCGCCGAGCGCATTCCGCTGACCATCGCGGACGCGGATCCGGCCGCGGGCCGCATCACCCTGGTCGTGCAGGCTGCGGGCAAGAGCACGCGCGACCTCGTCGCCCTGGAGCCAGGCGAGGTCATCCAGGACATCGCCGGGCCGCTGGGCCATCCGACCGAGCTGATTGCCGCCGGCCATGCGCTCTGCATCGGCGGCGGCGTGGGCACGGCGGTGGTGTTCCCCATCGTGCAGGCGCTGGCCCGGCGGGGCGTCCATGTCACCAGCGTGATCGGCGGGCGCGCCAGGGAATGGGTGATTTTCGAGGAGGAGCTCCGGCGGCTGGGCGACGTGGTGGTGTGCACCGACGACGGCAGCTACGGGCGCAAGGGTTTCGTGACGCAGGCCGCCGCCGATCTGCTGGCGGCCGGGGGCGTGGACATCGTCTACGCCGTGGGGCCGGTGCCGATGATGCGCGCCGTGGTGGAACTGACCCGCCCGCGGGGCGTGCCCACGACCGTGTCGCTGAACCCGCTCATGGTCGACGGCACCGGCATGTGCGGCGGGTGCCGCGTGATGATCGGCGGCCAGACGTTTTTTGCCTGCGTGGACGGTCCCGAATTCGACGGCCACAAGGTCGATTTCGACCTGCTGGCCGACCGCATCACCACCTACCGCGAGTTTGAACAGGCCGCGGCCGCCCGCACCGAAGGCGCCTGCCGCATTGGACTCGACCGGCCGTGATTCCGGAACAACCGCGCCGCGTGAGCCATCACCGCATCACCACGAAGGAACGCCTGGGCATCTCCCGGCAGAGCATGCCCGAGCAGGATGCGGCGGCCCGTCGCGCCAATTTCGGCGAGGTCAATCTCGGTCTGGCCGAGCAGGTGGCCGTCCTGGAGGCGGAGCGCTGCCTGCTGTGCAAGGACCCGGCGTGCGTCAAGGGCTGCCCGGTCAACGTCAACATCCCGCTCTTTCTGGACTTCTTGCGGCAGGGTCGGACGGCCGAGGCCGCCCGGAGTCTGCTGGGAGACAATGCGCTGCCCGCGGTGACGGGACGGGTCTGCCCGCAGGAGATCCAGTGCGAGTGCGAGTGCATCCGCGCCGTGAAGGGCGAATCGGTGGCCATCGGCCATCTCGAGCGCTTCGTCGCCGACTGGGCTTACGCCCATCCCGGCGCTGTGCCGCAGGCGGTGCCGCCGTCCAACGGCCGCAAGGTCGCGGTCGTCGGCTCCGGCCCGGCCGGGCTGACCGCCGCGGGGGAACTGGCCCGGCTGGGCTACGCCGTCACGGTCTACGAGGCCCTGCACCGGCCTGGCGGCGTCCTGATCTACGGCATCCCGGAGTTCCGGCTGCCGAAGAAGATTGTCGACCAGGAGATCGACCGACTGCGCCAGGCCGGGGTGAAGATCGAATGCAACGTCGTGGTCGGCCGCACCTACACGCTGGGAGAGTTACGGGAGCGCTTTGACGCCGTGTTTATCGGCAACGGAGCCGGGTTGCCGCTGTTCATGAAAGTGCCCGGTGAAAACCTCAAGGGCGTCTACACGGCGAACGAATACCTGACCCGCGTGAACCTGATGACGGCCTTCGACCCGCAGGCCGACACGCCGGTGCTGCGGCCGCGCCGGGTGGCGGTGGTGGGCGGGGGCAACGTGGCCGTGGACGCAGCGCGCACCGCCCGGCGCCTGGGCGCGGAGCGGGTCGTGATCGTCTACCGGCGCA
>CAZAFS010000379.1:0-3752 GCA_964484165.1 uncultured Opitutaceae bacterium
GCCGCGGATGTTCTATCCCGTAAATGGGCAGGATCGCGGCCACGCCGAGGAAGGGGCTCCACGGACCGTAGCAATAGCCGCTATAGTAATCGCCGTAGAACCAGGGATCGTAGTACCACGGACTGTAGTCCGGTTCCACCTCAACCACGGCGGCGGCCGCGGGAGCGGGGGTGCCGTTGGCGTAGCTGGGCGCGATTTCGGCGACCGCGAAGCTGGTGGCGGCGGCATCCTGCCAGGCGATTTTGATGCGGAACACCACGTCGGCATGCATGAGGTCGCCGACGTACCTTTCATCGCTCCGTACAAAGCCGCCGTCGAGCAGGTACTGAACGAGGGCGATTTCAACCCGTTTGAAGGTGGCCGGGGGCAGGACGCCCTGATCGTCAGCCACGACCAGCGCATAGGTTCGCGGCGACCACGCCCGGGCGGTGCGGGCGGACGCCGAGGCGCAGCCCGTGAAACAAAAGACGGTGAAGAGGGCGAACAGGATGCTGGCGGTGAGGCGGGGTTTTGACATGGGGAGCCTCCAGATTTGATCGTTGCCCGACGGTGTTATTTGATCCCAGAAATGGCCGGACTCAAGCACTGATCTAGTGGAGAGATGGTGCGGTTGGTCATGGCCGGAACCTCCGACGAGATAGAGACGCCGAAACGATCGGATGGTTTCGCCGCGGCGCGGGAAACCCGGAAATCTTGCGGCTTTTGCAGAGAAAGGTGTTAGGGTTCCCCCGGAAAATGAAGACCGCAGTCATACTGGCGATGGGGATGTGCCTTGCAGGGGCGGCGGGCGCGCCGGCGGCCAACGCCGCCGAGGACGAGGTGTTGACCACGGTCTCCGCGAGCGCGAATGGCGACTATGTCCGCCCGCGGCGGCCCGACGGGTCGTTCAGGCCCGAAACCTACGTGTTCGGGCAGGGGGAGTACACCAGCGGGCAGATGCGGGATGAATCGATCGACCGCTTTCCGTTTCCGCGCCTCGCGGGGCTCCTCGTCCCGTACCTGGCGCGCCAGAATTATGTGCCGACCAAGTCGCCGGAGGAAACCGATCTCCTGATCGTCGTGCACTGGGGCACGACGGTTCCCGCCGACCAGGGCTTCTACCGCTTTGCGCTCGACGGTCTCCAAGGCGCGATTCGGTCGGGACAGACATTTGGCGCGGCGCCCGACCCCTCCTCTCCCCAAAGGACACTCCCACAGCAGCCAGGCGAAGATCTGACGAGCTATCTCATGACGCTAAACCTGGCGAACTGGCTGCGGGACAAGGCCAACGCGCACAATGCCGCGCTGCTCGGCTATATGCCGGAGATGGGCCGGTTGGACGAAAGCATGCGGATCGGCGGCCTCGGCACCTACTACCACGATCTCCTATCGGACGTGGAGGAGGACCGCTATTTTGTGATCCTGGCGGCGTACGATTTCCAGGCGGCCTGGAAGCACAAACAGCGGAAATTGCTCTGGGTGACCCGCGTCAGCATGCGCGCCCACGGCAACCGGTTTGACGAGGGATTGAATGCGATGATCCAGAGCGCCTCCCGCTACTTTGGGCAGGCCAGCCCCGGCCTCCTGCGCCGGCGCGTTCCCGCGGGCCGGGTGGACGTCGGCGAACCGAAGGTCATCGGGGTCGTGCCGGAAACCGGCAAGTGAGCGGGGCGGCCGGCCGTTCGGACGCCGCCGGGATTCCGGCCGCGGCGCGCCAGCCAGGAAAAGGGAAGGGATTGGCGGGGGAGAGGTGTTGAACTTGCCGAGATCATGAGACTTCACGCCGTTGTGGTGCTCGGTGCAGGCATGTGCGCGCTGGCGGCCCCGCCGGCGGCCCGGACGGGCGGGGACGAGATCCTTACCGTGGTCTATTCGAGCGCGTACAACGGCTACGTGCGCCCGGTGCTCCCCGACGGTTCGTTCAAGCCTGAAGCCTACGCCTTCGGCGAAGGGGAGCATGCCGGCGGAGTGGCGCGCGACCAATCGATCGAGGACTACTCCTTCGCCCGGCTGGCGCGGCTCCTGACCCCCTACCTGGCCCGCGAGAACTACCGACCGAGCCAATCCTCGGCGGGAACCGACCTGCTGATCGTTGTGCATTGGGGCGCCACGACCCCCTATGACAGCGGGTCGTATGGCGACACGCTCAGCAGTTTGCAGGCCGCGATGGTTCCCCTGCAGAAGTTTGGCGGGCCGCCCGCCCCGGGAACCACGACGCGCGGCAGCCAGCCGAGTGTCGGCAGCAGCAACGCGTACCGCCAGCAGCTGACCAGCCAGGTCGACGGGGCCCTGGCGGTGTTGAACCTGCAGAACCGGCTGCGCGACCGGGCCGACGCCAACACTGCCGCGCTGCTGGGCTATCTCCCGGCGATGAGCCAAGTCAGCGAAGCCCAGCGGTTCGGCGGACTGGGCACCCTTTATCACGACTTGATCTCCGACGTGGAGGAGGGGCGTTACTACGTGATCTTGGCGGCGTATGATTTCCAGCGGGCGTGGAAACAGAAGCAGTTGAAGCTGCTGTGGGTGACACGGGTCAGCATCCGCGCCCACGGCAACCGGTTTGACGATGGGGTGGAGGCGATGATCCGGAGCGCCGCCCGCTATCTTGGGCAGACCAGTCCGGGACTGATTCGGCAGCGCGTGTCGGAAGGCCGGGTGGACGTCGGCGAGCCGAAGGTCATCGGGGTCGTGCCGGACGCCGGCCGGTGAGCGAGAGCTTGCTCTGCCTCTCGCGCGCCTGCTTCACGTCAAGCCGGTAGCGGCGCCGGTACCGCGCTCCCTGCCGGTACATTTCGTGATTCCGGGGGATGCGGACGGTCTCCACGTAGCGGGCGTCGATGAGCTCGCAGGTCCGCTGCGACGCGAAATTCGTCGGATCGACCGTCAGCCACACGGCCGCCATTCCATGCGCCGCGGCGAGCGGCAGCAACAGCCGGCAGCTCCGGGCCGCGTACCGGTGGCCGCGGTGCGGTTCGTCCACCTCGTAGCCGATCTGGCCGGCGCAGCACAGGGCCCGGGCCGATCCCACGCGCAGACGGATGAGCCCCAGGCGGATCGACGTGCCCGTCCGCCGCATCTCGAATTCGTACCACGGAACATGCTTTTTGACCGGATCGGCCGGGTGCCGGCCGATGAGCGCCAACTCCAGGTCGCCATCCACCAGCCGGCCCGGGGCCTTGAACCGAAGCGGCGTCATGGGGCGGCGAGGTCGCGGGCGAGGGCGTCGGCGGACGTGAAGCGGATGCCGGGCAGGCCGATGTCCGCCGCCGCGCGCAAGTTCAGCGCGCTGTCGTCCACCAGCAGGCACTCGTCGGGCCGGCGGCCGACGGCGGCAAGCACCTTTTGGAAGGTCGATGGTTCCCGTTTGGTCTGCTTCAACTCGAAGGAAAAGAACCGGGTCTTGAAGATTTCCAGAAACGGATGAACGCCCCGGATGTACGCCACCCATTCGGCGGCATGGTCGGAGAGCAGGAATAATTCGTGTCGCCGCGCCAGTTGCGCGACCAGGTCCTCCATCCCGGGCACGCGCTGGTGAAAGTTTTCGCGGATGATCCGTTTCACCTCCGCCGCGGCGATCACCCATCGCTGAGACTGCAGGATCAGGGCAAGGTACTCGTCCTCGGATAACCGGCCGCAACACAGGTCCTCGAGAAACTGTCCGGCGAACGCGGGCAGGACGGTCGGCTCGTCAATCCGGAGTCGGGCCGCCAGCGGCTTCTCGATGCCCAACAATCCGGCGATGAGGACCTCCGAGAGGTCGAAGATGAGGGTCC
>CAZAFS010000380.1:0-3748 GCA_964484165.1 uncultured Opitutaceae bacterium
CCCGCCTTCACCATGTGCTTCATCATCGGCGGGAAAAAGGAATTGACCGCCAGCACCTCGGACACCTGGCCGCCCTGGCTCACGTGCTTGGCGATCTCCACGCACGCGTCCTCCACCTGCACCTTGCCGCTGGCGCCCGCGACGATTTCCAGGGTGCGCAGGATGGGCACGCCGGACCGGATGAGCGTGGCGTAGGTACGGCAGAAACGGGAAAGGGCGATCTTGTGGATCAGGCTGCCGAAAATCGGCGCCCGCACCAGCGCCAGGTCCTTCACGCGGCGGCCCTTGGGCGTGGCGATCAGCTTTTTGAACACCCACCAGAGCCCGACCACGCCGAGCACGATCCAATGGATGTTGTGTTTCAGGAAATTGCTCGTGTCGATGAGGGCCTGGGTGGGCGCCGGCAGCTTGGCGCCGAAATCGGCGAACATCGCCGCGAACACCGGGATGACGAAGATGAGCAGCACGTTGACCAGCGCGATGGCCAGGGAGATGACGGCAATCGGGTAGGTCATGGCCGACTTCACCTTCTTGGTGAGCTTCACGGTCGATTCGAAATACGACGCCACCTTACCCAGAATCTCCGCGAGGGCACCGGAGGCCTCGCCGGCCTCCACCATCGAGATGAACAGCGGGTTGAACGCCCGGGGAAATTTCCTGACCGCCGCGGAAAACGAATTGCCCGATGAAATGTCCGTGCGCACGTCGCGAATGATGACCCGAAACACCGGATCCTCGGTCTGATCCTGCAAGGCCTCCAGGCACTGCACCAGGGGCAGGCCGGCGATCAGGAGCGAGGCGATCTGCTGGGTGAAGATCGCGAGTTCCCCCAGCGGGAGCTTGTATCTCTTGGCCTTTTTTTCGACCGCCTTCTGTTTGGCCAGGGCTTGGGCGGCGAGGAAACTGCGCTTCTGTTGCGGGGGTTGCGTCTGCCGCAAGGGTGCCGCCTGCCCGCCAGAGGCGCTGGAGATGAAAGCCATGATGCCCATTATTAAAGATGGTGATAACCTCCACGCGCAACCTATTTTTAGAATCCGCGGGTGGCCGCCCCACCGGGAGACGCGCCGGGAAAAAACCGGCCGCCGGCGGCCAAAGGAAGGCTTGACCGGAGGGCGGTCCGGTGGACCCTCGATCCCGCGAACGCGGCTGTAGTTTAACGGTAAAACCTCTGCCTTCCAAGCAGGTGTTCGGGGTTCAATTCCCCGCAGCCGCACCAGGTCGCCTCCCTTCCGCCGGGCCCGACGGCGGCGCGCCGGCCGGACCGAACTTCCGTACCGATCGGTCGCGTCCGGGTTGGCAAAAAAAGGTCAAACTCGACAACCGCGCCCGAGGCGCTTTGGCTGGGGTACCAAGGACACGTGTCCGAGCCCGTGGGATCCCATCCGTTGAGCTATTATGTTGACAGCGCCCCCGCATCGACGGCGAACATCGTTCTCCCCCGCCCCCTTTTGCCATGAAACGCATTCTGCTTACGACCACGTCCTTTCAGGACACTCCGGGCGAACACCACCAGCTTCTGGCCGGCACCGGCTGGGACATCGTCCGCGCCCGCGGACCGTTGAATGAGGCCCAGATGCTCGATCTGGTGGGCGACATCGATGCCTTCATTTGCGGCGACGACGCCATCACCCGCCGCGTCCTGGAAAAGGCCCGCCCCCGACTTCGCATTCTCAGCAAATACGGCATCGGCGTGGACAAGATCGATGTGAAGTCCGCGACCGAATTCGGCATCCCGGTCCTCTTCACTCCCGGCGTCAACCACACCACGGTCGCGGAGCACACCTTCCTGCTGCTGCTGGCCCTCGAAAAGAACTTCCTTTACGCCGTCGACGCCACGCGCCGGGGCGAATGGAAGCGCAAGACCGGCCACGAACTGCTGGAAAAAACCATCGGCATCGTCGGCCTGGGCCGCATCGGCAAGGAGGTCGCCATCCGCGCCCGCGCCTTCGGCATGTCGCCGGTCGGCTTCGACGTTTACTGGGATGAAAACTTCGCCAGTCAGCACGGCGTGAGACGCGCCGCCACCCTCGACGAGTTGTTCGCCGGCGCCGATTACATCTCGCTGCACACGAATCTCACTCCCGAAACCCGCGGTCTGATCAACGCCCGGAGCATCGCCAAGATGAAGAAGGGGGTGATCATCCTGAACTGCGCGCGCGGTGAAATCGTCAACCCGGCCGACATGGCCGCCGCCCTCCAATCGGGCCAGGTCGGCGGTTACGGCGCCGACGTGCTCGACGTCGAACCGCCGCCGCCGGACCACCCGCTGCTGAAGCTGTCCAATTGCGTCATCACGCCGCATGTCGCCTCGCGCACCTTCGAGAGCGTCGTCCGTCAGGCCACCACCGCGGTCAAGAACCTCATCCTGGCGATGAACGGCGACAAGCCGATCGCCCAGATCAACCCCGAGGTGCCGGTCCGCAAGGTCCCATAGGAGCCGGCGGGCGGACGATCCGGCCCGCGCCGGCGACACGGCCCTCGGCCGCCCCCGCCTCCCCATCCCTTTTTCCCCATGAGCGAAACCTTCTCTGTCGTTCCCGAATCGCGGCACAACGCCCTCGTCGACGCCGCCTACCGCCACCGCGGCTTTTCCGCCGAGGAGGCCGCGGCCGCCGCGCGTTTCTGCGCGGAGGCCACGCGCCACGGCATCCGCACCCACAACGCGATCAAGGCCCTGCATCTCGACCACCTCTTCGGCAGCGGAGCCCAGGGCTGCAAGCCCAACGCCCGGATCGAAAAAATCCCCGCCCGCTTTCCGGCTGCCGAGATCTGGAACGCCAACCGCAAGCTCGGCCAAGCCACCGGCTATGCCGCGATCGAGACCGCCATGAAACTCGCGGATCGGTTCGGCGTGGGCATGGTCTCCGTCGACAACGCCTTTCACTATCTCTGGGGAGGCGGCTACGTGATGGACGCGGCGAAGAAGGGTTATGTCGCCTACACCAACTGCACCGCGGCGCTGGCCGAGGTCGTGCCCTTCGGCGGCCGGTTCCCCACCCTGGGCACCAACCCGCATTCGTGGGGTTTCCCCACCACCACCGCCGTCGGCTATCCCATCGTGATCGACTGGGCCACCAGCGTGGTGGCCATGGGTCGCGTCCAGCAACTGGCGCGCGAGGGCAAGCCGCTGCCGCCGCAGGCTGCGGTCGACGAAAACGGCGCTCCCACCACCGACCCGAACCGCGCGAAATACCTCCTGCCGTTCGGAGCGCACAAGGGCTACGGCCTCTCCCTGATCAACGAGCTTGTGGCCGCCTTCATCGGCGGATCGCTGCCCACGCTTCGCAACCGGTGGGAGCTCGAGCCGGCCGAAAAGCACACCTGCTGCTTCTTCTTCCAAGTCTGGCACCCCGACGCGATGAACGCCGGCGCGTTTGCCCTGGGCCGCCACCAGGCCGACAATGTGAAGGCCGTCATCCGCGACATCCTGGGCCACGGCAATGAGCAGTGCATGCTGCCCGGCCAGATCGAGGCCGAGGCGGCCGCCCGCTCCGCCCGGAATGGCGGCTTGCTTTTCTCGGAGGCCGAGATCGCGGCCTTCAATGAAATCGCCGCCGAGTGCGGCCAGCCCCTGTGGCACGTCGCCGAATTCAAGGTCGCCGTCTGACCGCGGCGCGTCATGCTTTCGCTCTCATCCCGTCCCACGCCATGAGCCTCCAGATCAAGCCCGCCGACCAGTGCCAGTTCGACGAGATCTCGCTTGGCGAGATCATGCTCCGCCTCGATCCCGGAGAGGGCCGCATCCGCA
>CAZAFS010000381.1:0-3721 GCA_964484165.1 uncultured Opitutaceae bacterium
GCCTTGGTGATGCCCAGCAGGATCGGCTCGGCCTCGGCGGGTTTGCCGCCGGCCTCGTCGAGGCGCTTGTTCTCGCGGAGAAACGCCCCGCGATCCACCTGCTCGCCCCAGAACCATTCGCTGTCGCCCGGATCGGTGATGCGCACCTTGCGGAGCATCTGGCGGATGATGATCTCGATGTGCTTGTCGTTGATCGTCACGCCCTGCAGCCGGTAGACCTCCTGCACCTGGGAGATGAGGAAGTCGTACAGCGCCGCGGGCCCGAGAATTTCGAGGATCTCGTGCGGGTCGGCCGCGCCGTCGGTGAGGTGCTGGCCTTTGTGCACGACGTCGCCGGGCTGCACGATGATGTGCTTGCCGTGCGGAATGAGGTGTTCCTCCTCCTGGGCGGTCTCCTCGTTCTTCACGATGAGGCGCCGCTTGCCGCGGATGGAGCCCTCGAACTGCACGACGCCGTCGATGCGGGCCATCTCGGCCGCGTCCTTCGGGCGGCGGGCCTCGAACAGCTCGGCCACGCGCGGCAGGCCGCCGGTGATGTCCTTGGTCTTCGACGCCTGGCGCGGGGTCTTGGCGAGCAGCGCGCCGGGGGAAATGATGTCGCCTTCGTTGACGACGATCTGGGCGCCCACGGGAATCGAGTAGGCGGCAATGGGCTTGCCGGCCTCGTCGCGCACCTCGATCTGCGGGTTGAGATCCTCCTTGTGCTCGATGACGACGGTGGCAATGCGGCCGGTCGATTCGTCGAGCTCGCGCTTGACGGTGACGCCCGGGATCGTGTCCTTGAAGGCGAGCCCGCCGCCCTTTTCGGAGAGCACGGGGATGTTGTACGGATCCCACAAGGCGAGGACCTGACCCTTGTCGATCTTCTGGCCGTCGCCCGCGGTGACGACCGAACCGATGACGATGTTGTAGGTTTCGAGCTCCTTGTCCTCCTCGTCGACGATCTGGATGGAGCCGGTCTTGTTCAACACGATGGTGGCGCCGTCGGCCGTCCGCACGAGGCGGAGGCCCCGGTAGCGCACGATGCCGGCGGTCCGGACGCGAATCTCGGGCTGCTTGAAGCCGGCGCTGGCCACGCCCCCGATGTGGAACGTCCGCATGGTGAGCTGGGTGCCGGGCTCGCCGATCGACTGCGCGGCAATGATGCCCACGGAGTCGCCGATCTTGGCCACGCGGCTCGTGGCCGGATTGATGCCGTAGGATTTCGCGTCGATGCCGTACTGCGTGGTTGAGGTGAGCGGCGACATGACCTTCACGCGCTCGATGCCGGCGTCCTCGATCTGGTGGGCGATCTCCTCGGTGATGAGCCCGCCGGCGGCGACCAGCTGCCCGGCCGGATCGAGGGGGTTGACGATGTCATCGCTGGCGCAACGACCGATGATGCGCTCGCGCAGGGACACGATCTCGTCGTCGCCCTCATAGATGGCCTTCTTCCAGATGCCGTCGCGCGTCGTGCAGTCGTCCTCGGCGATGATGACATCCATGGCGACGTCGCAGAGCTTGCGGGTGAGGTAGCCGGCGTCCGCCGTCTTGAGGGCGGTGTCGGCCAGGCCCTTGCGGGCGCCGTGCGTGGAGATGAAGTACTCGAGCACGGTCAGCCCCTCGCGGAAGGAGGAGAGGATCGGGCGCTCGATGATCTCGCCGGACGGCTTGGCCATGAGGCCGCGGGTGCCGCAGAGCTGGCGCACCTGCTGCCGGTTGCCGCGCGCGCCCGAGTCCATCATGATGTAGACGGGATTGACCTCGTCCTTGCCCTCGTTGGCGTCGAGCTTCGCAAACACCTCCTTGGCGATGCGGTCGGTGGCGTTGGTCCAGATGTCGATGATCTTGTTGTAGCGTTCGCCGGAGGTGATGATGCCCTTGTTGAACTGGCCCTCGACCTCGGCGATCCGCTTCCGGGCGTCGGCCACGATGTCCTTCTTGCTCTCCGGAATGATCATGTCGTCGATGCCGATGGAGATGCCCGCCTTGAAGGCGGTGGTGAAGCCGAGCTCCTTGAGCTTGTCCAGGGTCTCGACCGTGGCGACGTCGCCGGCGCTCTTGTAGGTGTTGAGGATGAGGTCGCCGAGCTTGGCCTTGGCCACGGCGAAATTGATGAAGCCGACGCTGGGCGGCCAGATCTGGTTGAAGATCACTCGGCCGACCGTGGTGCGGAGGATCTTGCGGTCCTTGTTGCCGTACACCGTGTCGCGGCCGTAGTCGGGATTCGGGATCTCAACCCAGTCGTGCTTGCGCATCGCGCCGTCAAACTCGGCGTAGAGGACCTCCTGCAGCCCGCTGAGCAACGGCACGCGCTGGTCCTTCGCGGGCTTCTTGCGCGGCTCGATCGTCAGGTAGTAGGCCCCGAGCACGATGTCCTGCGACGGCGTGAGGATGGGCTTGCCGCTCGAGGGCGAGAAGATGTTGTTCGTCGACATCATCAGGAGCTTGCACTCCATGATGGCCTCGAGGGACAGCGGCACATGCACGGCCATCTGGTCGCCGTCGAAGTCGGCGTTGTAGGCGGTGCACACCAGCGGGTGGATGCGGATGGCCTCGCCTTCGATGAGGATGGGCTCGAACGCCTGGATCGAAAGGCGGTGCAGCGTCGGGGCGCGGTTGAGCAGCACCGGATGGCCCTTGGTCACCTCCTCGAGAATGTCCCACACCTCCGGGGATTTCTTCTCAATCATCTTGCGGGCGCCGCGCACGGTGTGCACGAAGCCGAGCTCCTTGAGGCGGCGGATAATGAACGGCTCGAAGAGCACGAGCGCCATCTTCTTGGGCAGGCCGCACTGGTGCAGCTTGAGCTCGGGCCCGATGACGATGACGGAACGGCCCGAGTAGTCGACGCGCTTGCCGAGCAAATTCTGCCGGAAGCGGCCCTGCTTGCCCTTGAGCATGTCGCTCAGGGATTTCAGGGGACGGTTGCCGGCCCCGGTCACGGGCCGCCCGTGGCGGCCGTTGTCAAACAGCGCGTCCACCGCCTCCTGCAGCATCCGCTTTTCATTGTGGATGATGACGTCGGGCGTCTTCAGCTGCAGCAGGTTCTTGAGGCGGTTGTTGCGGTTGATGACGCGGCGGTAGAGATCGTTGAGATCGGAGGTGGCGAAGCGGCCGCCCTCCAGCGGGACGAGCGGGCGCAGGTCGGGCGGGATGACGGGCAGCACTTCGAGCACCATCCACTCCGGGCGGGCCTTGGAGTGAATGAAGCCCTGGATGACCTTCAGGCGCTTGGAGAGCTTTTTCTTGATCTGCTTGGAGCGGGTGGCGCGCATCTGCTCCTGCAATTCGGCCACGGTGGCGGTGAGGTCCATGCCCTTGAGCACGTCGCGCACGGCCTCCGCGCCCATCTTGGCGGTGAAGGCGTCATCGCCATACTCGTCGAGCGCCTGGCGGTACTCGTTGTCGGTGAGGAGCTGCTTCTGCTCCAGCGGCGTCTTGCCCGCGTCGGTCACCATGTAGTTCTCATAGTAGATGACGCGCTCCAGGGAGCGGGCGGTCATGTCGAGCAGGAGGCCGAGACGGCTCGGCATGCTTTTGAGGAACCAGATGTGGGCGACGGGCACGGCGAGCTCGATGTGCCCCATGCGCTCGCGGCGCACGCGGGCGATGGTCACCTCGACGCCGCACCGGTCGCAGATGACGTCCTTGTACTTGATGCGCTTGTATTTTCCGCAGGCGCACTCGTAGTCGCGCACGGGGCCGAAGATCTTCTGGCAGAACAGGCCTCCCTGTTCGG
>CAZAFS010000382.1:0-3674 GCA_964484165.1 uncultured Opitutaceae bacterium
GTGTGAAAATCGCGGCGATTGAACAGCTGCGGGTCGAAGCGAATCGCGCCGAAAAGGCGCTTGTCGTTCTGGAAAGCCGGGTTCTGCTCGTAACGGTGGTCGTCCCACATGCCGTCCACCCGGATGGCCAGCACGTTGTGAATCAGCTCCTGATTCAGGTCGATGCTGCCCCGGACCGTGCCGTAGGACCCGGTGCGCGCCTCGACCGAGCCGAAATTGTGAAACTCGGCATTGTGCGTGGTGGCGTTGACGATGCCGGCCGGGCTGCCCAAGCCGAACAGGATCTGGTTCGGGCCACGCTGGATGTCGATGCGGTCCACGTTGAACGAGTCCCACGGAATGTCCGTGACGAAGAAGTCGCGGGTGAGGTCGGCCGCCGCCAGACCGCGGACCCGCTGGGCGCCCGCCGGAGCGCGGAGGTTGCCGGTATCTTCGACGCCGGTGCCGTTGCCCAAGCCCGCGTAGGTGCCGCGCGTGCCGGCGACCTCGGCGTTGGTGGTGTACTGCAGGAGCGAACCGTTGTCGGTGGCGCCGATGTCCTGGAGAAATTCCTTCGTGATCACCTGGATGGAGGAGCCGACGTCGGCGAGGTTGGTGCGGATGCGGGTGCCGGCGAGGGTCTCCGTCGCCTGGTAGCCGACGTTGCGCGTCGTGCTGACCTCGAAGGGAGTGAGGTGGACGACCTGCTCCTCGTCGGTCGGCATCGTCGTGGTCGGGGCGATCGCCGTGGGGGAGGTCGGGGCGGCCGCCGTGGGGGCGGGCTGAACGGTTTGGGCGAACGCCGTAAGCGAAAAGGCGGCCGACCATGCCAATACGGCCGCACGCAGAAACTGCGCTTTCATAGTTTGCCTTGGGCTGGCGGTTTCCCCGTGTTCACGCCCTGCGCGTGGAAGCGGAGAAAACCAGGGGTTGGGATATTAGCTGCGCTGCAGGTGCAGGGTGCTGACTGACTGCGGACATACCTGTGCGCGGCGGCAGCGGGCGCAAAACCGAAGGTGGTCTAACAATAGACTGCACGCCCCCGCGACCGCCTGTCCCTTTTCGGGGCGGGAGGGGTCGGCCCGGTTGCACACCGCCGCGACGGAATCGATCACGCCGTCGCACCCGCCGCCCGCCATTCAGTTCCAGCACGTTGCGCTCCAGGCGCCCCGCCCGCCCGGCCCCGGGCCGTCTGGGATCGGCCGGGAAGAACCTGCGTCTCAATGGCTATTCCGTCGGCTTCGCATTCGTGAATCTGGTCCAATCCACGTCGACAAAGCCCTCGCTGGCGTGCCGATTGAAACAAAAGATCGCAAACTGCTCTCCTTGGAACGTTCCCGTCCGCCAATCGAAGGCGAGGTCGAATTCGCCGCCCAGCGTCGTCCAATGAGTACCGTCAAAGCTGTAGGAACAGCTCCCCTGATTCCGAACGAAATCCAAATCGGTGCGGAGGTAGAGGTCTGTGCCTGATACGGGCGTCGCGTTCACGCGGGTTTCTGATTTGCCGGCGTCCACGCTGACCTGCATCGCCAGCGAGAGCCTGCCGTCGCCGGCACACCGGACGGCAATGTGGGCATTGACCTTTCCCAGCGTGCCGAAGCCGCAGACGTCGCCCGGCCTGAGATGGCTGAGGTCATAGCTCACTTCGCCGCGGCTCCAGGGGCCCTGTCCTTTTTGCGTCAGAGTATTCCGTGCGAGCCAGAAATTGTTGGCCACCGTGGGCCGGAGCCGGAGCCATCCCGGACGTTCGCTCAGTGACCAGCGCGAGTCGTCGGGATTGTGGTTCCATTGCCATTGCAGCCCGAGCGTTGCGGAATTGAAGTCGTCCGAGGTTGCCGGCTGGCTGATTGCCTGCCCCTGGATCGGCTTGCGCGCGGTCGCCGGGACCTTTCCCGGGGAACTCGGCGTGCCCCACACCGGCCAGTCGTCCCGCCAAAAGATCGGGCTGAGGTAAGTCATGCGACCCACGGCGCCGCAGTCACGCATCACAAATCCAAACCAATTCCCGTCCGGCAGATCGACCAGCGCGCCCTGATGTCCGCCCGTGCGGTCATCCAGCGACGCCTGGGTTTCATACGGGCCATCAATGTCCTTCGCGCGCGAACAGATCAGCCCGAGTCGGGACGGCACGGCATTGAAAATGTAGTACCAGCCGCCTCGTTTGATGAGCTTCGAGCCCTCGGCGCCTTTGTAATAGAAAATCCCTCGCGTAGCGACGATCTGGGAAAGCTCCCGGTTCAGCTTCAGCAACGTGACGTGCCCGTCCCAGCCGCCGGCGGTGGCGAGGTAGGCCGTGCCGTCCGCTTCGATGAACAAGCCCGGATCGAACGCCGCCCGGTCCAGTTCATGATAGTGCCAGGGGCCGTGGGGGTTGTTCGCGTAGTAGACCCGGGTGTTTTGGCCCACGGGAGTCGTGACGACGTAGAACGTGCCGTGGTGAAAACGAAGGCTCGGCGCAAAGACGCCCGCGCGATACGCGCCGCCATCCTGGAGGTCGTATTGCGGCCGTCCGTCGAGCCGCGGGATCACGTGCGAGACGAGTTCCCAGTTCACCAAATCCCGGGAATGCAGGATGGTGAGTCCCGGCGAATTGACGAAGGTAGTCGTGGCGAAATAGAAATCCTCGCCGACCCGGATGATGTCGGGATCGGGATAGTCGGCGTAGAGCGGCGGATTGGTGAACGTGCCGTCACCGTTGTCGGACTGCCAGGCAGACGCCGGGATGCCGCCGGCGAAGCAAAAGCCAAGAGCCCAGAGGATGCTCCGGCGGTCGCGGATGCAGCTCATGGCGGCCCGTTTTGCGGGTCCGGAGCGGTGTGAACGACGGCGGCTCTCGACGTCAAGCCCTCGGCGCGCGCGGTGATGCTGATTCTGCCCGGCTTCCCAGCCACGCCGCGGACAATCACCAGACAAAGCCCGTTGAACGCGCTGCGGTCATGGGCTTGGAACAGCTCGAAGCTGGTGGGGTCACCATTGTCCGTAGCCACGATCTCGCCCGGCCCCTCGATCGTGAACGTGATCCGGTTGTTGGCGCGAGGAACGATTCGGTCGTGGTCATCGACCACGCGCACGGTCACGAAAGACAAATCGCGTCCGTCCGCGCAAATCGTGGCGCGATCCGGCTCCAGCTTGAGTCGCGCCGGCGCGCCCGCCGTCTGCACCACGTCCGAGGCCCATCGCTTCCCGTGCTGGTAGGTGATCACCTCGAGCGTGCCCGGCCCATAAACCACCTGGTCCCAGCGCAGCCGATATTCATCGGGCCCCATCTTCTTCCGCCCCAGGGACCGTCCGTTGAGGAACAGTTCGCCCTCGTCGCCGGATGTGAACACGTGGACCGGGGTTACCTTTCCGACCCGTTCCGGCCAGGTCCAATGCGGCAAGATGTGCGCCATCGGCAGGTCGGGTCGCCAGTGTGCCTGATAGAGATAGAATCGGTCCTTCTTGAAGCCCGCCAGATCGATGATGCCCGAATACGAGCTGCGCGCCGTGTCGTAGGGCGTCGGCTCGCCGAGGTAATCCCACCCGGTCCACACGAACTCGCCGGCGACGAAAGGATGCCGCTCGAGCGAGGCAAACACCTTGTCCGGGGAGGATCCGTAGTCCACCACGTAGAGTTCATAGGCGCTCACCTGGCAAGTCGTCGAATCGCCGCCCCGGCCATCCCGCACCGGCCCGCTGATCTCCTTCGACACCGG
>CAZAFS010000383.1:0-3669 GCA_964484165.1 uncultured Opitutaceae bacterium
GGTGGGCGACGACGCGCAGTGCATCTACTCGTGGCGCGGCGCGAATTTCGAGAACATCATGACGTTCGGGGACCGCCACCCCGGCACGACGATCTACCGCATCGAAACCAACTACCGCTCGACGCCGCAGATCCTCGACTTCGCCAACGGCGTCCTCGCGGCCCAGCCCAAGGGCCGCCACTACGACAAGGTGCTCCGCCCGGCCCGCCCCGGCCATGAGAAGCCCTTCCTGGTGCAGGCGATGGACGCGCGCGAGCAGGCGCTGTTCGTGGTGCAGCGCGTCCGCGGCCTGGTTGACGAGGGTCGGTCGCTGTCCGACATCGCCGTGCTCTACCGCGCCCATTTCCACGCCCTCGACCTGCAGCTCGAGCTGTCGCGTCTCGGCCTGCCCTACGTGATCACCAGCGGCGTGCGGTTCTTCGAACAGGCGCACGTGCGCGACCTCGTGGCCATGCTGCGCTTCGCCTACAACCCGGCGGACGTGTCGGCCTGGCAGCGCATCGCCGTGCTGCTGCCGAAGGTCGGCGACAAGAACGCGCAGAAGCTGCATGCCGCCGCGCTCGACCACGCCCGCGCGCACCAGCGCAACCTCGTCGACGCGATGGCCGCCCCCGAGGTCGCAGCCCGGGTGCCGAAGGACGCGCAGGAGGAGTGGCCGAAGCTCACCGCCTCGCTCCAGCAGATCGCCGGCGCCCTCGAACGCGAGAAGCCGTTCCGGGCGGTCGAACTCGCCGTCGACGGCTGGTACGGCGACTACCTCAAGGGCGCCTACGCCAACTACGCCTCGCGGCTGGATGACCTGCGGTCGCTGATCGGCTTCGCCGGCCGGTTCGACGAAATGCAGGACCTGCTGGCGCAGATCGCCCTGCTCAACTCCGAGACCAGCGACCGGCAGGTCGACCCCGACGCCGACGCGCTGCGGCTCACCACGGTGCACCAGGCCAAGGGCCTCGAGTACGGCGTGGTGTTCATCATCGGGCTGGCCGAGGGGATGTTTCCCCTGCGGCGCGCCGTCGAGGAGGGCGACCTCGACGAGGAACGCCGGCTGTTCTACGTGGCCGTGACCCGCGCCAAGGACGAACTCTACCTGTGCTTTCCGATGGTGAGCGCCCGCGGCGGCCCGGCGACGCTGCTCGCCCCCAGCCGCTTCCTCACCGAGGTGCCGGCGGATCTCTCCCAGCCGCTGCGCCTCCGCCGCAGCACGGGCTGGTGAGGAATTTCACAGAAGGACGCGGAGGAACCAGAAGAATCCGTGCTTTGTCCCAACCCAGTGCGGCATTCTTTAGGGCAGGCGCGGGTGGCGGGGATAAACCCCGCCCCCACCTTGATTGAAATCCCGCCCGCCATCCAGGACCGGTGGGGCGGGCTTCATGCCCGCCATCACCTACAAACATCCCGCGGCGTTGTATTGCCTGGCCGCTTGTGTTCCCGCCGGCCCCGGCTAATGGGTATGTTCCACTTATGGGTAAAGTCATCCTCGGCATTTTCGGAGCCTTTGTCCTCCTGGCGGTGATCGTGGTCATCGCCGCAGTGAGCGCCTACAACAGCCTCGTCAACCGCTCGCAGGCGGTGGACGCGCAGTGGGCACAGGTGCAAAACGTCTACCAGCGGCGCGCCGACCTCATTCCCAACCTCGTCAGCACGGTGTCCGGCGCCGCCAACTTTGAGAAATCCACGGTGCTGGCCGTGACCGAGGCCCGCGCCTCGGTCGGCAAGGTGCAGCTCAGCCCGAACGCGGCGCCGACCGATCCCGCGCAGCTCGCCCAATTCGAGCAGGCCCAGGGGCAGCTCACGTCGGCGCTCTCGCGCCTGCTCGTCGTGGTCGAGCGCTACCCCGACCTCAAGGCGACGCAGAACTTCCAGATGCTGCAGGCGCAGCTCGAGGGCACGGAGAACCGCATCGCGGTCGAGCGCGGCCGGTTCAACGACACGGCCCGCGACTACAATGCCGCCATCAAGCGCGTCCCCGCGGTCTTTTTCGCCGCGGCCCTCGGCTTCAAGGAGAAGCCCTACTTCCAGGCCGCGCCCGGCGCCGAGAAGGTCCCGGCGGTCCAGTTCGACTTCAACGCCAAGCCCGCCCCGGCCACTCCGTGAGCACGGGCGGCCGCCAGACCGAACGAGGCGGGATCGGGAGATCCCGCCCTACAGCGTCAGCCCCGGGAGTTGTAGGGCGGGGTCTCCTGACCCCGCCAACAATCCGCGCCGGTTATCGGCACCGGCTCGATCGCTTCGTTCCCGGTGCGGTCTTGATGGTCTGCCTTTTCGCCGCAGGCATGCTCCGCGCCGCCGAGGTCATCCCGCCGCGGCCGACGCACTATTTCAACGACAACGCCGGCATCGTGCCGCCGGCGGTGGCCGGCCAGCTCAACCAGCAGCTCGAGCAGTTTGAGCGCGACACCTCGAACCAGATCCTGGTGGCGGTCTTTCCGCACATGCAGTCCGACTCGTCGATCGAGGATTACACCGTGCGGGTGGCGCAGGCCTGGGGCGTCGGCCAGAAGGGCAAAAGCAACGGCGCCGTGCTGTTCGTTTTCGTGCAGGACCGGCAGATGTTCATCCAGGTCGGCTACGGCCTCGAAGGCGCGCTGCCCGACGGGATCTGCCACCTGATCGTCAACAACGAGCTGAAACCGCGTTTCCGCCAGGGCGACTATGCCGGCGGCCTGCAGGCCGGCGTCGCCGCCATGATCGCCGCCACGCGCGGCGAATACAAGGGGACCGGCCGGACCAACGCCGATAACGGAACCTACCGTTTCGGGTGGCCGGCCATCCTGGCGTTTGTGCTTTTGTTCACGGTCTTCGGCTACCTGAACCGTTACCGGCGCAGCGCGGTCTATCAGGGAAGCGGCGGGCGGCGCGGCTCCTCGAGCGGCCCGACGTTTTGGATGGGCGGCGGCGGCTTCGGCGGGGGCGGCGGCGGCGGGTTTGGCGGCGGCGGGGGCTTTTCCGGCGGCGGCGGCGGCTTTGGCGGCGGCGGCGCGGGCGGAGGCTGGTGAAAGGACCCGCCATGCGACACCGGAAATTTCTCAGCCAGCTCGCCCACGAGCGCATCCACGCGGCGATCCACGACGCGGAGCAGAAGACCTCCGGCGAGATCCGCGTCATGGTCAGCCACAAGCCCGCCCCCGATCCGGTGGCCGCCGCCCAGCAGGCGTTCCTCCGGCTCGGCATGCCGCAGACGAAGCACCGCAACGCCGTCCTGATTTTCGTCGCGCCGCGGTCGCGCACCTTCGCCGTCATCGGCGACGAGGCTGTGCACGCCCGTTGCGGCAACGAATTCTGGCGCGAGCTGGCCGGCGCCATGACCGGCTACTTCAAGCGCGGTGACTTCACCGCCGGCGTGCTCCACGGCATCGGCCGCGCCGGCGCCCTGCTGGCGGAGCATTTCCCCCGCGAGCCGGACGGCCCGAATGAACTCCCGGATGACCTCGTCGAGGACGGACCGGAGAAGTGAGCCTCTCCCCAAGTCGGGGAGGTCGCCATCTGTCATTGCGAGGAGCAAAGCGACGAAGCAATCCAGCCCGCCTTCGCCCAGGGCTTCGGCGAGACATGGCGCCGGACTTCCGCCGTCGCTCGTCCCGAGCTATGGTGGACAGGCGCGATGACACGGCATCCCAGGCAGCCGCCGCCCCGCGCGGGCGGGAGTTGACCGATCTGTTACGTTCAGCG
>CAZAFS010000384.1:0-3657 GCA_964484165.1 uncultured Opitutaceae bacterium
TGGGGACGTTCTTCTCCAGGTGCTCCCGGAGCGAGAAATCCGGGCGGGCGGGAAAAACCTCCGCGAGCAGTTCGAGGCGGCGGATGCGGTCGATGCGGAACTCCCGGTAGTCGCGGCGCAGGCGGCACCACGCGATCAGGTACCAGCCGCCGCGGTAGTATACCACGCCGAGCGGCTCGGCGTCGCGCTGGGTGTCCTCGTCGCGATCGCGGCCGTGGTAGGTCATGCGCAGCACCCGGCGCTGCACCACGCCCTGCTGCACGATGAGCAGCCAGGGCGGCGGGGCCGCGCCCGGCCCGCCGGCCGGCGTTTCGAGGATCAGGGTGCGCTGCGCCAGGCGCTCGATGTGCTCCTGGCGGTCGCGCGGCAGCACGGCGCGCAGCTTCTCCAAGGCCGCGTTCATGGGAACCTGCAGGGACGCGTCCGTGAACCGCCGGACCATCTCGCCGCCCACGAACAGCGTCGCCGCCTCGTCCGCCGTGAACGTGACCGGCGGCAGGTGGTAGCCCTTCATGAGGCTGTAGCCGACCCCCGGCTCGCCCGCGATCGGCACGCCCCCCTCGCTCAGCGCCGCGATGTCGCGGTACACCGTGCGCTCGCTGATTTCAAAATGCCGGGCCAGCTCGGCGGCACGGACGAGCCGCCGCCCCTGCAGAAACATCACCATGGCCACGAGCCGGTCCGTCCGATTCATGCCGGTCCTTGTACCCATCCGGCGCCGGACGACAATGCCGATTCCGCGGCGGCGCCGGCGGCGCCATGGTTTTGGGTTTTGAGTTTTGGGTTTTGGGTTCGGGAAATCGACGGGTGAATTCTGATTTCGAGCACTGGCCTCTGGCCCGCCGCGCGCGGGATTGCCTGCCGCCGCCGGACCGCTTACCACCGTGCCCCATGGCCAAGCTGTATTTCTACTACTCGTCGATGAACGCCGGCAAATCGACCATGCTCCTCCAATCGAGCTACAACTACCGCGAACGCGGGATGCACACCCTGCTGCTGGTGCCGGCCATCGACAATCGCGCCGGGGTCGGCCGCATCCAGTCGCGCATCGCCCTCGCCGCCGAGGCGGACGCCTTCGCGCCGGCCGACAATCTGCTTGAGCGGGTCCGCGCGGAGCACGCCGCCCGGCCCCTCGCCTGCGTGCTGGTCGACGAGGCGCAATTCCTGAGCCGCGACCAGGCGCGGCAGCTCAGCGACGTGGTCGACGCGCTCGACATCCCGGTGCTCTGCTACGGCCTGCGCACCGACTTCCAAGGCAACCTGTTCGAGGGCAGCGCCGCGCTGCTGGCCTGGGCCGACACGCTCACCGAGATCAAGACCATCTGCCACTGCGGGCGGAAGGCCACGATGGTGCTGCGGCTCGACGCCGCCGGCCGGGCCGTGCGCGAAGGCGCGCAGATCGAGATCGGCGGCAACGACCGGTATGTCTCCGTCTGCCGGCGCCACTTCAAGGAAGGCCGCGCCCACGAGTAGGGACCGGCTTTGGGCTACGGTTGTCATTCTGAACGAAGTGAAGAATCCAGTGGAACACCGTCGAGGCTCGCGGCTAAATCTCACTGGATCCTTCGCTGCGCTCAGGATGACCGATGGCCAGAACCAAGGTTTGAAGAATCGGCCTGAACCTGGTGAAATCCCCCCCGCCAGACCCGGCTGGAATTGCGGGCCCGGGTGTGGTAGGGAGAAGCCACGCGTTATTCCACCATGACCGCGCCACCCCTCGACAACCTGGACTCGCTGGACCGGGCCATGCGCCTGTCGAACCTGCGGCACGAGCTGGAGGAGAAAACCTTCTACGGCGTGGCGGTCGAGTGCGAGGCGGCCCTGCCGCCGACCGAGACGACGCGGCTGGTGGAGGCCAAGCGGCGGCTGATCGACGAAACCGTCGTGGTGGCACCCCTCGCGGCCCACATCGTGCGCGGCGGGCGCATTGAGTGCGAGGCCGTGACGGACGCCTACGCCCGCGCCGGGGTCGTCACCTGCTTCCGCGTGCACGAGACCTTGCGCAAGACGCGGCCGCATCCCGAGGCCCGGATCCTGCTGGACGGCACCCCGGTGGCGCGCGAGGAGCTGCTCGCGATGTACCGGATGCTCGTGCCCAACACCAATCTCGAGCCGCTTTCCGAGCTCACGCTCTACACGCTGCCGCGCCTCGGGCTGGCTGGCGTGGTGGGCGGGATCGTGGCGGGAGCGTGGGCGGGACGGGGGCACTCGCCCCCGGTATGGATGGATTTCCGGATGGCCTTCATGGGCGGTGGGCTGGTGGCCGCGGTGATGTCGCTGCTGGGCCAATTCGCGCTGAGCCGCAACGTGGTCAAGACCGCGCCGTGGAACGCCGCGCTCTACAACGACGTGCACTTCGCCCTGTACCGGCAGGACCCGGCGCTGCTTTATCTCGCGCGGCGCGAATACCTGCAGCGGAATCATTTCATCAAGGGCGGCCTCAGCGGCCGCCGCTATCACGAGCGGGCCCAGGCGATCGAAAGCGGCGCCTACGTGGACGTGCTGCGGCGCCACCGCGAGCAGGTGCTCGCGCGGCGCGGGTGATTTTGGTTTTGAGTTTTGCGTTTGGGGTTTTGCGTTTGGGGTGCGGAGGCGGAGGCACGAACCAACCCCGTTTCGAATTTCGGGCGTGGGACCGCGGGTGGGCCGGGCGCCATGCTGCCGCCGGCCGGCGTTTCCGCCTTCCCGCCGGCGCGCCGCGGGCCGCGGACTTGCCTTCGGGGTCCGCGCCGCAATTCTGCGCGCATGCCCACCCCGCCCGCCCGCTGTCCCTGGCCGACGACGGACCTCTATCTCGCCTACCATGACACCGAATGGGGCGTGCCGCTGCACGACGACCGGCGGCTGTTCGAAGCCCTCGTGCTCGACGGCGCACAGGCGGGCCTGAGCTGGCTGACGATCCTGAACAAGCGCGAGAACTACCGGCGCGCGTTCGACGGTTTCGAGGCCGGGAAGGTCGCCCGCTACGGCGCGCGCAAGGTGGCGGCGCTGCTCGCCGACCCCGGGATCGTGCGCAACCGGCTCAAGATCACCTCGGCCATCCGCAACGCGCGGGCCTTCCTCGCCGTGCAGCACGAGTTTGGCACCTTCGACCGCTACGTCTGGCAGTTCGTCGGCGACCGGCCGGTCATCAACGCCTGGCGCACGATCCGGGAGGTGCCGGCGCGCACGCCCGCGTCCGACGCCATGAGCCGCGACCTCAGGGAGCGCGGGTTCACCTTCGTCGGCAGCACGATCTGCTACGCATTTATGCAGGCCTCCGGCCTGGTCAACGATCACCTTGTCACCTGCCCGCGGCACGCCGTCTGCGCCCGGCTGGGGTAAGGGGTGTTTGCAGGACTCCGTTCCTGCCATCGGTCATCCGGAGCGCAGCGACCTGTCCTCCGAAGCCTTGGCGAAGGAGGAAGGATCCAGTGAGATTCCGCCGCAAGCCCAGATCGCGTCCATCTGGATTCTTCACTTCGTTCAGAATGACAATCCCAAGGTGAAAACATGCCCCGGCGACCGCCGCGCTTGCCCCGGCTGCGCCGGCCCGGCAGCATCCCACCGCCATGCTTTCAAAAATCCCCCGCGGTCGCTATCTCGCCGGGCTCGGCGTCCTGCTCACCGCCGTGATCATCCGCTCCGCCGTCGGCGCGCATTATCCCGGTGACTGGC
>CAZAFS010000385.1:0-3645 GCA_964484165.1 uncultured Opitutaceae bacterium
CCGATGGTGCCGGTCCCGCGGCTGGCATCCTGAAGGCACCGGTTCCACCGCCAGCTGCCCGCTTACCGATTACACCCCCGCCTCATGCTTCGCATCAGCCCCCGTTTCCGTCCGCCGCTTGATCCGGGTTTCCTGCCCGCCTCGCTATGGAATCGAGCGTATCGTGCGCTGGTCGCCGCGGACCGCGGCGCCAGGCCCTTCGCCCTGGCGCTGGAGGGCCCTGACGGCACGACCTCGCTTCACCAAAGCCGCGTGCTGGCCGCAGATCATTCGGCGGCCCCTTTGAATATCCGTTACGCCGAGCGTCTGCTGAAATTCCTGCTCTGGCAAAAAGGCGGTTGCCACGTCCTAGTGGCTGGGGCCGGTGAAATTGCTGCCCTGCTCGCACGGATTTACAGCCCGACCGGCGAGCGCGCCTTCGACCATGGATTCATGGGCGAGAAAGTCTACGGCCGCCCCTTCAAGGTCGAAGAGGCGGAATTCCGCAACCTGACGGAGGAGTCAGCAGCTGGTCGCTCGGTCGGCCGTCATCTCGACGGCTGCCGCATCGGTTTCGATATCGGCGGAAGCGATCGGAAATCGGCCGCCTTCATTGACGGACAGGTGGTGTATTCGGATGAGGTGCCTTGGGATCCCTATTTCCAAAACGACCCGGCCTATCACCTCGAAGGCATTCACGATTCACTGCGGCGGGCGGCGGCGCACCTGCCCCGCGTAGATGCCATTGGCGGCAGTGCCGCCGGCATCTACGTGAACAACGAAGTGCGCGTCGCCTCGCTCTTTCGCGGCGTGCCCGCCGATCTGTTCGAGAAGCACATTCGCCGGATGTTCTTCACGTTACAGGACCGATGGGGCGGTGTACCCTTTGAGGTGGCGAACGACGGTGAAGTGACCGCGCTCGCCGGATCGATGGCGTTGGAAGACAACGCGGTGCTTGGCATTTCCATGGGCACAAGCCAGGCCGGTGGCTATGTGACACCGGCCGGCGACATTACGCCCTGGCTCAACGAACTGGCGTTCGTTCCCATCGATTACCGGCCTGATGCGCCTCGCGATGAATGGTCCGGTGATGGCGGCTGCGGGGTGCAGTATTTCTCCCAGCAGGGCGTCGCTCGCCTGGCGGTCCGCGCGGGCTTCGTCTTTCCCGAGTCAAAACCGGTGGCGGAACGGCTGGGCGAGGTCCAGCAAGCCATGAACGCCGGCGACGCCCGCGCGGCCGGGATTTACGACTCCATCGGGATCTACTTTGGCTACGCGATCGCGCATTACGCCGACTTCTATGCCCTCCGTCATGTGCTGGTGCTCGGCCGCGTGATGTCCGGAGCCGGAGGACGACACATCCTCGATCGGGCTGCGGAAGTTCTCCGGACGGATTTCCCTGAACTCGCCGGGCAGATCCAATTGCACATGCCCGACGAAAAAGACAAACGCCACGGCCAGGCCATTGCTGCCGCAAGTCTGCCGCCGCGACTGGCAAAATCCTAACCCATCCACCACCCCGCCCATGAAATTCTCCCAACCTCAAGCCGATGTCTTCGTCCCCGATCCCGGCTTAACGCCGCCCGACGTCCTTGCCCGAGTGACCCACCTTTGCGTCGCTGCGCACCAGGATGACATCGAGATCATGGCTTACGCTGGAATCACCGACTGCTTCAACACGCCGGGCCGTGCATTTGCCGGTATCGTCGTGACCAATGGGGCCGGCTCGCCGCGCACGGGCGTCTATGCCCAATACACCGACGAACAGATGCAGGCCGTGCGTCGCGAGGAGCAACGAAAGGCTGCCAGCCTCGCGCGCTATGCGATCGTGGTGCAACTCGCCCACCCGAGTGCGGCCGTGAAGCAACGCCACCATGCCGGCGTCACGGCGGATCTCGCGCAGATCTTCGCCGGCTGCCGGCCGGAAGTCGTCTATCTGCACAACCCCGCCGACAAGCACGACACCCATGTCGCCGTGTTGCTGCGCAGTCTGTAGGCGATCAGGGCGTTGCCGGCCGAACAACGCCCGAAGCGCGTCCTTGGCTGCGAGGTCTGGCGCGACCTCGACTGGCTGGTCGATGACTCCGCCAAGGTCGCCCTTGATGCCGGCCGCCACCCGGAACTCGCGGCGAAGTTGCTGAAAGTGTTTGATTCCCAGATCAGCGGAGGAAAACGCTATGATCTTGCCACGCTCGGCCGGCGGGCCGCGCACGCGACCTACTACGCCTCTCATGCGACGGACCGCCTGGCAGGCATCACGTGGGCGGTGGACCTGACACCCTTGGTCCGCGACCCGGCTCCCTCGATCGAGGAATACCTCAGCATGTTGATCGGGCAGTTCCATGCGGATGTTTTAAAACGCCTGCACTCGTTCGGCTGAAACCGCCGTGGAGTCCTCCGTCCGGCCAGGCTCCAAGTCAGTGAAACGCCCTGGAGCGCCGGCCCTCAAACCCATGCCCAGCCGGACGGCAAAAGAACCGCTTGCTCAACGGGCGCGCTGGGGCGCCCGGTCGCCGCGACGGTAAGCGAGGGGCGACACACCATAGGCGGCGTGAAACGCCCGGCTAAAGCTATAGATCGATGCAAACCCACAGCTCTCCCCAACCTCCGATACGCGACTCTGCCCCAGTCGCAATAATCCACATGCCTTCTCGAGCCGCAGACGCCGTAAGTGGCGGCCCAGACTTACCCCGCAGGAGGCGCGGAACCGCGTGCGCAGATGGCTGACACTGATGCCCAGGGCGCGGGCTATCTCTTTCACGCTCAATGGCTCATCCTTTCGCATCGCGAGCTGGTTGACCTGGGGAATCAACCCGGGCGCGCCGGAAGGCCGGCGGTGGCGGCGGCGCGCAGGCTCGGCCTGCCGCGCCCGCGCCAGCAACAACGTGAGTAGGAGCGTGGTCAGGTCCGCCTCGCCCGGCGTGAGATAGGCGGTCACCAACTCCCCAGCCAGTTGCCGCAGGGCGGGCGTGATCACGAACGGACGAAACCGGAGCGGCAGCAGCGCACTCGCATCCGTCGTCTCAAATGTTACAAACAGCCAGTTGAGCTCCTGTCGCTCGGGATCCATGTAATCGTGAAACTGAAAGGGAAACACCAGGAGCCCTTCGCCCCCATGGAGGCGGATCGCCCTGTCGTCCACACACACCGTGGCGCCAGTGGCCAGCGCCATGATCAGCACAAACCGATGATGCAGCGCGCGGCCGCGCTGTGGGCGGTTGAGATCCGCCGCCCAGACCCGGCGAAAGCAAATGATGTTGTCGGCCAGGGGCAGGGGCGTGGCCCGGCGGCCGTGCAGCGGGCGCGACGGCGAGGGCAGCAGCGCGACGAGTCGCTCCAGCGAAGGGTGGTAAACGGAGGGAACGCCTGTCATTTCTGTTAAAAACTTCGGCGTTTCTGCCATTTTTTAACCATGCCAGCAAGTCTATCATCACCACCTGGCCTAGTGACACGGCCGCGTTCCCGCAGTGCTCGCACCAAATACCCTCTCCCCTAACCGATTCGAACACGCCCCGCTGGCGGTCTTCGCGAGCAGCTTGGAGGCTTCGCGCGCCGTCGCCGGTCAAGTGGCTGATTTGATCCGCAACCGCCAGCGCGAGGATCGCCCGGCCGTGCTGGGACTCGCCACGGGTTCCACGCCGGTGAGTTTCTACGCCGAGCTCGTCC
>CAZAFS010000386.1:0-3631 GCA_964484165.1 uncultured Opitutaceae bacterium
GCGGCGCACGAAAAGCCGGCGCCGTGAACGCCCGGCGTTCCTGCCGGTGGGGCGGGGTTTACTTGTCGGCCATAGCGCGAAGCGCGACGGCTGATCCCCGCCACCGAACAAGAGGGGCCCGGCGGGCATGAAGCCCGCCCCACCGGTTTCGGCGGCGCGGGTTTTTTCGAGTGCAGTCGCTCCCAAGGAACGTAAGAACTATTTCCCATGAGATTGCCGCTTCCGATGCTGTGTGCGCTGCTGTTCGTCGCCGTGGCGGGTTGGTCCGCCCCGGCAGATCATCTTCCGGGGAAGCTCGCCCCCAAGCCGCTGTTTCGCGATCCGGTCTACGACGGGGCGGCCGATCCGGTCGTCATTTGGAATCGCGGGGAGAGGAAGTGGTTCATGTTCTACACCAACCGCCGCGCCAACCTGCCGGAGGACCAGGTGACGCAGGTCACGTGGGTGCACGGCACGCGCATCGGCATCGCCGAGTCGGCCGACGGCGGCGCGACCTGGACCTACCGGGGCACGGCGGCCATCGCCTACGGCCAGCCCGATTTCACCCAGTGGGCGCCCGAGGTCATCGCGCACGACGGGCTCTACCACATGTTCCTCACCATCGTGCCGGGGATCTTCAACGACTGGAACCACCCGCGCGACATCATCCACCTGACGAGTCACGACCTGCTGACGTGGACATACGAGTCCACGCTCAAGCTGTCGTCCGACCGGGTGATCGATCCGTGCGTCCACCGCCTCCCGGACGGCACGTGGCGCCTGTGGTACAACAACGAACGCGACCACAAATCCATTTATTACGCGGACAGCCCCGATCTCTCGACCTGGACCGACCGCGGCAAGGTCGCGGGCGTGGGCGAGCGGCCGGGCGAAGGGCCGTACGTCTTTCAGTGGAAGGGGTATTACTGGATGCTGGTCGACGTCTGGAAAGGTCTCGGCGTCTACCGCTCCGACGACGCCCTGCACTGGACCGTGCAGGCGGGCAATCTGCTGGATCAGCCGGGCCAGGGCCCGGATGACGGCGCCAACGGCGGCCACCCGGGCGTGGTGATGAGCGGGAATCGGGCCTGGTGTTTCTACTTCGTCCATCCCGGCCGCATGGGCACCATCCCGGTCGGCGCGCGGGAAGGCTACGCGCGGCGCCGCAGTTCCATCCAGGTCGTCGAATTGAAATTCGCGGATGGGAAGCTCACCTGCGACCGCAACCAGCCGACGTACATCGACCTGCAGCCGTCGGCGAACTACCCCCTTGCCCCATGAACCGAAATCTTGGCTGGTGTCTGGTCCTTTTGTCCGCCGCGGCAAGCACCACCGCCGCCGCGCCGGCCCGGCCCGGAGATTCGCCCCGCGTCGTGCTCGACTGGGACGCCGGCTGGCGCTTCAGCAAGGGCGAGTTCGCCGCGGCCATGACGCCGGCCTTCGACGATGCCGGGTGGCGGACGGTCCGGGTGCCGCACGACTGGAGCACGGAGGAACCGTTCCGTGCCGATTTTAGCAGCGGCAACGGCTACGCCGCCGGCGGCGTCGGGTGGTATCGCAAACATTTCCAGCTCGACCCGGCGTGGCAGGGCCGGGCGGTCGCGGTCGAGTTCGACGGCGTCTACGATTATGCGGAGGTGTGGCTCAACGGCCAGTTCGTGGGCGGGCGCCCGTACGGCTATGCCAGCTTCGCGCTCGAGCTCACGCCTTACCTGAAGTTCGGCTCCACCGACAATGTTCTGGCCGTGCGGGTGGATCACTCGCGCTTCGCCGACTCGCGATGGTACACCGGTTCGGGCATCTACCGGAATGTGCGTTTGGTCGTGACGGACCAACTGCGCGTCGCCCATTGGGGCACCGGCGTCACGACTCCGTCGGTCACGGCGGAAGCCGCGACGGTCCAGATTGAGACCACGGTGCAAAACGACTCCGGCCAGACGCAGGCGTTCGCGGTGCAAGGCGACATCCTCGACGCCGACGGCCGGGTGGTGGCGACGGCCACCACGTCCGGCACGGCGGAGACCGCCGCCGTCCAAACCGTGACCCAGACGATCATCGTCCCGCAGCCGCATCGGTGGTCGCCCCGGACTCCGACCCTCTACGCGCTGCGCAGCCGGCTGCTGACCGGGAACACGGTCAAAGACGAAACGAGCACGTCATTTGGCATCCGCACGATCCAGTTCGATCCCGACCAGGGCTTCGCGCTGAACGGGGTCCGGATGAAGTTGAAGGGCGTTTGCCTGCATCATGACGCCGGTCCCCTGGGCGCCGCGGTGCCCGCCCCGGTGCTGGAACGGCGGCTGCGGGCGCTGCAGGCGCTGGGAGTGAACGCCATCCGCACGAGCCACAATCCGCCGGCGCCGGAGCTGCTGGACCTGTGCGACCGGCTGGGCCTGCTGGTGATGGACGAGGCGTTGGACGAATTCACGCCGACCAAGAAGAAGTGGGTCGAGGGCTGGAACGTCGGGCAGCCCGGCCGCTTCGGCTACGGCGAGATTTTCGCGGAGTGGGGGGGGCGCGACGTGCAGGACATGGTGCGGCGCGACCGCAACCACCCGAGCATCATCCTGTGGAGCATCGGCAACGAAGTGGATTACCCGAACGATCCCTTCTCGCATCCGGTGCTCGGGAAGAACTACCAGCCGGCGAATCCGCGCGCGGAAGACCTCGTGACCTGCGCCGCGCCGCTGGTCACCGCCGTGCATTCGCTGGATCGCACGCGTCCGGTCACGGCCGCGCTCGCCTCGATCCTCATGTCCAACGCCGTCGGCCTGCCGGAGCTGTTGGATGTCGTCGGCTACAACTACCAGGAAGCCGACTACGCCGCCGATCATGCGAAATACCCGCGGCGGGTCATCTTCGGCAGCGAAAACAGCCACGCCTACGCTGCGTGGACGGCCGTCCGCGACACCGCCTACGTCGGCGGCCTGTTTCTCTGGACCGGCATCGACTACCTCGGCGAGGCCGGTCGCTGGCCGAATCGCGCCAATGGCGCGGGCCTGCTGGACCTGTGCGGCTTCAAGAAGCCGCTGGCCTGGTTCCGGCAGAGCCTGTGGAGCGACCAACCGACGGTCTATCTCTGCGTTCCCATAGGTGTCGCCGGCCGGCGCGCCCCCGCCGCCGAGCACTGGAACTGGCCGGCGGGCACGACCGTCACTGTGGCCTGCTACACCAACTGCGCCGAGGTGGAGTTGACGCTCAACGGCCGGTCACTGGGCGCCCAGCCACGCTCGGCCGCCATCGACGGCGTGCTGCACTGGCGGGTACCCTACGAACCGGGCGTCCTCCAGGCGGTCGGACGCGAGGACGGCCGCAAGGTCTGCATCTTCGAGCTTCGGACCGCTGGTTCGGCCCGCCGCCTCGAATTGCGGTCCGACACCCGCCAACTCCGGGCCGATGGCCGGGACATCTGCCATCTCGAGTTTCAGATCGTGGATGCTCAAGGCGTGCGCGTACCCGATGCAGCCCAGGAGGTGACCTTCGCCGTCAGCGGTCCGGCGGTGATCCTCGGCCTTGGCAACGGCGATCTGAACAACACCGAGAGCTGCCGCGGACCCGCCCACCAGGCTTATCAGGGCCGCGGGCTGGCCATTCTTCAGACCACGGAGGACGCCGGCGACATCACCGTCAGGGCCACCGCGCCGGGCCTCGA
>CAZAFS010000387.1:0-3627 GCA_964484165.1 uncultured Opitutaceae bacterium
GCGCTCACGATCCAACCGGATCTGGCGCTGGCGTGAAGGCCCGCGGCGTCCGGGCCGGCCTGAGCCGGAATCATGCCGTAGGAAGGTCGCTCGCGACCGATCTTCGCCCGCAAGCGGGCTTCCTACCAGACACACTTCGCCTTCAGGTGTACTCCCGCCGCAGGTTGCTCGGCAGCAGCCCGAGCTCCTCGCGGTATTTCGCCACCGTGCGGCGGGCGATGTTGAGCCCTTTCGCCTGCAACTGGGCCACCAGCTCCTGGTCGCTCATGGGATGCGCCCGGTCCTCCCCGGCGATGAGATCGGCGATCATCTCCTTGACGCTGGTGTTGGAGACGGCGTCGCCGCTCTGCGCCTGATAGCCCGGCGTGAAGAAGTATTTCATCTCGAAGACGCCGTGCGGCGTCTTGATGTACTTGTTGGCGATGGCCCGGCTCACGGTGGTTTCGTGCACGCCGACGGCGTCGGCAATCTGGGTCATCGTGAGCGGCCTCAGCTTGGACACGCCGTGCTCGAAGAATTCCTCCTGCACCTTGATGATCTCGTGGGTGATGCGCTCGATCGTCTGCTGGCGCTGCTCGATGGAATTGATGAGGAAGCGCCCGGAACGCATGCGCTCGCGCAGGTACTCGCGCTCCGCCGGGGTCAGCCGGCCCCGGGCGATGAGCTCCTTGTAGGTCTGGCTGATGCGGAGCTGCGGGATGTAGTCGCTGTTGAGGTGGACCACCCACTTGCCGTCGTCCTTTTCCACGGTGACGTCGGGCACGACGACGCGATTGCTGTCGTCGGCGAAACGGCGGCCGGGGGCCGGGTCGAGCGCGCCGATCTCCTCGATGGCCGCGTGCACCTCCTCGACCGAGGCGCCCAGCCGGCGGGCGAGATCGGGGATGCGGCGGCGGGTGAGCAGCTCGAAGTGGTCCCGGATGATGCGGGCGGCGAGCGCGTCGCCGCGGCCCTTGGCCTCGAGCTGGGCGAGGAGGCACTCCTCCAGGTTCTGCGCGCCGATGCCGGGCGGTTCAAAGGCCTTGAGCAGCTTCTGCGCGGCCTGCACGTCGGCCAGCGGCAGCCCGGACATGAGCGCGATGTCGGCGGGCGTGGCGGTGAGGAAGCCGCGGTCGTCCAGGCTGCCCACGAGGTAGCGGATGGCCGTCAGGTGGGCGGGCGGGCAGTCCGCCAGCTCGGCCTGCCGCATGAGATGCTCCTGCAGGGAGGTCTCGCTGACCAGCGAGTCGAAGAAATGCTGCCGCCTTTCGGCCGCCTCGGAGGTGTAGGGCTGGGCGCCGCCGGCTTGCGCCATGTAGTCACGCCAATCGTCGTCGAGCTTGCTCAGTACCTCGAATTCCTTCGAGAAATCCAGCTCCTCCCGCTGGTCGGTGTTGGTGCCGTCATCGGGGGCCGCCGTCTCGTCGGCCTCATTTTCCTCGAGGCTGACGCCGTCCATGGGCAGCTCCTCGAGGGTCGGATTGCTCTGCAGTTCCTCCTGGATGACGGAACGCAGGTCGAGCGCGGCAACCTGGAGGATCTTGAGTGACTGCCGCAACTGCGGCGCCAGCACCATCTGCTGGGTCTGGCGCTGGCTGAGGTGCTGATGAAAGCCCGGCCCGCTCATGGCTCAGAGGTGGCTGATGGGGCGGCCCATCAGGCGGTCGGGGTGGTGGGGGAGGCGATCAGCGCCCCGGCGGATTCGGGCTGGCCGAACAGCTCGCGGAGGTAGACGCCGAGCTTTTCATTGGTGGGGCCGTAGCGGTCGCTGTAGAGGTAGAGCTCCAGATCGGTGAGCAGCTCGAACGCGGTCTGGTAGCGGCGATCGCGATTGCGCTCGAGCGCCTTGCGGAGGATCACCTCCAGCTTGTCGTCGATCTCCGCGCGGAGGGCGCCGAAGCGCGGAATCGCCATCGACAGGACGTTGCGCCGCGATTGCAGCCGGTCGTCGGCGCGAAAGATGTTTCGGCCGAGCAGCGTTTCGGCGAGCACGATGCCAAGCGAGAACAGGTCGGCGCGCGCGTCGGTGATGGCGTAACTGGCCTGCTCGGGCGAGCAATACTCGTCCTTGCCGGGGATGACCTTGCCCTCCTCGTTGTACATCAGGTTCAGCGCCTTCGCGATGCCGAAGTCGGTCAGCTTCACGTCCCCCTCGTAGGCGAGCATGACGTTCTTCGGATTGACGTCGCGATGCACGATGTGGAGCGGGTGCCCCTGCCGGTCGGTTTTCTGGTGGGCGTAGGTCAGCCCGCGCGCGACCCGCGAGGCGATGAACACGGCGAAGTCGATGGGCACCGGGCGGGCGAGCTGGATGTGGCGTTCGAGGAACTGCTCGAGGTTCACCCCGTTCACGAACTCCATCACCATGTAATGCTGCCCGCCGACGAGGCCGAGATGGTAGGTCTGGACAATGTTGGTGTGGATGAGATCCGCGACGAGCCGCGCCTCGCCGATGAAATTTTTCTGGAATTCCGGTATGCTCGAATACTCCTCCCGAATCAGCTTGATGGCCACGACCTTCCGGAAATTGCCCACGCCGTACTGGAGCGCCTCATACACAATGCCCATGCCGCCCTCCGAGATCTTGCGGACGAGCTCGTAGTGGAGTTCGTTGAGAATGAGTTTGAGCGCAGCCACGGCCACAGGGAAGCGAAGTCGCGGACGGGTGGCAAGTTCACAGATGTGAACTCTAGCATGGAACTTGCTGCATGGGTTTTCGCCGGCGATCCGGTCTGGCGCAAACGTGCCTGGCCGGGCCGCGGCCTCAGCCGGGACGATGCAATTGAACCCCGATCTGCCTATGAAGCGATTCGCACCAAATGGTGCCTGTAGGGCCGGCGCTCAGCCTGCCCGCCGTAGCCTTTGGCGAAGGCTGGGTCGCCGGGCCGCTTCGCTCGAAAAACGGCCTGCCGACAAGCTCAGGGCCCCGAGCCTGTCGAGGGGCGGCAGCCCTACATTTGTCTGCATGCTTCCGGCTCAGACGGTTGCCTCGTGCAGCGCGACGATGCCGAAGGTCATCGCCGCGGCGGACACGGCGGAAAAGCCGGCGTCGCGCAACTCCCGGCTCAGGGCCTCGCGGTCGGGAAACCCGCCGATGGTGTCGCCCAGATAGTCGTAGGCGCCGCGGTCGCCGGTGATGAGTCGGGCGAGGCGCGGCAGCACGCGCCGCAGGTAGAAGTAATAACACGGTCGGAACCACGGCGCCGGCTGCGAGAACTCGAGCACGAAGAGCCGCCCGTGCGGCGGGCGCAGCACGCGGCGCATCTCGCCCAGCGCCCGGGGGCGGTCGGCCAGATTGCGCAACCCGAATGCGATGGTGACGGCGTCGACCGAGGCGTCCGCCAGCGGCAGGGCCAGGGCGTCGCCCAGCCGGAACCTGACGTGGGCCGGCCCGCCGGCCCGCCGTTGCTTGGCCTCGGCCTCGTCCAGCATGGGCTGGCAGAAATCCATGCCGATGATCTCCACGCCGGCGGGCAGCGCGCGGCCCAGGGCCAGGGCGACGTCGCCGCTGCCCGTGGCCAGGTCCAGCACGGCCCGCGGCCCGGCGCGGCGCACCGCCGCGACCAGCCGGCGGCGCCAGCCCCGGTCGGCGCCGCCGCTGAGCAGCCGGTTGGCCAGGTCGTAGCGCCGCGCGATGCGCGCAAACAT
>CAZAFS010000388.1:0-3624 GCA_964484165.1 uncultured Opitutaceae bacterium
CGCGGGCCAGCCGGATCGTCGCGGCCAGCACGTCGGGCGTGACCGCCTGCTTGGGATCGTCGCCGATGCCCTTGCTCGGCTGCACGTGCGCCTCGAGGCAGAGCCCGTCCGCGCCATAGGCGACGGCGGCCAGCGCGCAGGCCGGAACATAAGCCGCCTTGCCGACGGAGTGCGACGGATCCACCACCACCGGCGCCCAGGTCTTTTCCTTCAGCAGCGGCACGATGGATTCGTCGGGATGGTTGCGGTAGCCGTCCAGCGCCGGGGCCGTGCCGCGCGGGCAGAGGATGACGTTGGGGTTGCCGAAATTGGCGATGTATTCCGCGGCGGAGATGAACTCGTTGATCGACCCCATGTGCAGGCTGCGTTTGAGCAGCACGATCGTCGGGCGCCCCGCCACCGCGGCCCCGATCTGACGCAGCAGCGAATAATTCAGCGCGTTGCGCGCGCCGACCTGCAACATCGGCACGCCGGCGGCGAGCGCCAGCTTCAGCTGGTCCTCGTCCATCACCTCGGTGTCCACCGGCAGCCCGGTGCGGCGCGAGGCCTCCATCAAAATGTCGAGCGACTTGTCGTCGCCCTGGAACGCGTACGGATTGGTGCGCGGCTTCCAGACTCCACCCCGCAGGACGTGGGCGCCGGCCTCCTTCACCGCCTGGGCCGTCTCGTAGACGAAGTTCGGATTCTTCGGATCGATCGTGCACGGACCGGCGATGACGAACAGTTCCCGGCCCAGGGTGACGCCGCCGATCGAGATCTTGTGCGTCGCCAAGTCCGAGCGGATGTCCAGCAGCTTGAACGGCGACTGGATGCGGTCGATGCGATCGATGTAATCCAGGCCCTCCAGCCGGTTCATCATCAGCTCATCGCGCTCGTCGCCCACGATCGCGTAGATCGTCCGCACCGCGCCGACGATCGGCTGGATGCGGCAGCCGAACTCCTCGACGATGGCGGTGACGGCGGCGAGCTGCGTGGGGGTGAGCTTGCTGGCTTTGGGCAGAATCATGGCGACAGCCGGCCAAATTACCGCGCCCCCCGCCGCTTGCACAGGAGAAATTGGCGCGGGTCAGTTTGCCTGAATTACGCGGCAACTGTAGGTCGGGGTTTATCCCCGACAGCGAGAGGTCAACGGTCTCGATGTCGGGCATGAAGCCCGACCTACACAAAAACGGACGCGCACCGGCCATTTTGCCAGTGACGCGGCTGCCCGCCCCGCCCAGACTGGCGCCCCAGTCCCGCTTCCTTATGTCCACCCTCCAGACCGCCCGCCGTTACGAGGAGCTTTTGTCCGCGCCCGTTGAGCCCTCGCCCTATGATTATGCCACGCTCTTCCAGGCCGATGGCTGGCTGGCCCGCCGCCGCGCCAAGGCCCGGTTCCAGTTCCTCAAGGCCGTCGATCCGAAGCTGCGGCGCATTCTCCACCCGGACGAAAAGGTCTATTATCTCACCTCCGGCACCACCGCCACCATGGTCGAGCAGTTCTTTGTCGGATGGGTTGCCCAGTTGGTCAACCAGCGCGCGCTGATCTTCACCACCGAGCGCGTGCTGTTGCTGCAGATCGACCACCGAAAGCGGCCCCGCGACCTCGTCGCCCAGCTGCCCTACACCTCCATCGCCGACTTGAAGTCGACCTGGGACGGGCACTGCCGCCTGCGCTTGCGGAACCACACCACGCTCAACTTCGCCGGCGTCCCGAAGGCGGACCGCAAATTCCTCCGCGGGTTTCTTGCCGACATCCTGCGGGACAGCGTTCCCCCGCTGCCCGGCGTCCCCCACCAGGGGATCGAGAATCTGTGCCCGCATTGCTTTCAAGCCGTCGCCGGACTTCCCGCCGCCTGCCCGCATTGCCGCGGCGGCTTCAAATCAACCCGGCGGGCGGTGTGGCTTTCGGCCCTCTTCCCCGGAATGGGCAGTCTGTACCTCGGCCATCGCGGCGTGGCCGCGTTCGAAATCCTCGGGGCGGCCATGGTGTGGTTGGGGATGGTGATCGTCCCGCTCTTGGGCTCACTCGGCCCGGATGCTCCGGCCCCGGCCTCGGACTACTGGTTCTCGACGGCCTTCGCGCTCGCCTTCCTCCATGGCATTGACGCCCTGGTGACCCACAATTTCGCCACCAAGGGTCTGCATCCGGCCGGGGCGTCCGCCCCGGTCACGCCAGCATCCGGGTGAACTCGGCCGGCAGCGGCGTCTGGGCGGAGAACGAAAACGTGCGGCCGCCGAGCTCATAGCCAAACTGCGTCTCGAGCGAGTGCAGGAAAAGGCGCTTGGCGCCCGTGCGCTTGGCCAGCACGCGGTTGAGGCGGAAATCGCCGTAGGTCTGGTCCCCGACGATGGGAAACCCGTGTTTGGCGCATTGCACCCGGAGCTGGTGGCTGCGTCCGGTCCGGGGCTCCAGCCGCACGAGCGCCAGCGGCGGATTTCCCTCCATCCGCCGGACCACGGTGCAGCGCGCCTCCACGGGCAGCGAGCCGGCCGCGCGGGCGCGGATGGTGCCGCCCGATTTTTCCACCGCCAGCCGGTCCCGCCACACCTGCCCCGGCGCCGTCGGGCGGCCGAACACGAGCGCCTGGTAGACCTTGCGCACCTGCTTGCGGGCGAACTGCGCCTTGATCGCCGCGGCGACGCCGCCGTCCGCCGCCGCCAAAATCACGCCCGAGGTCGCGGAGTCGAGCCGGTTGAGCAGCCAGAGGCGCCGCTCCCGACCGGGCGGGTCCGACCAGATGAAACACTCCTGCTCCTGGTCGTAGGCACACGTTAGCAGGGCCCGTGCCTCGTCCTCCGGTCCGTTGGGATGCGACAGCACGCCGGCGGGCTTGGCCAGGGCGGCCACCCCGTTGGCATCCCGCGTGATCAGGCGCACGCCGCGCCCGAAGGGAAGTTTTGCCCAGAAATCCGCCGGCGGCGCGTTCACCAGTAGTAGAAGGAGAAGGTGATCACCTGATCGTCCCCGAGAATCGCGACCATTTCCTTCGTCCATGGCCGGTAGGGCGCGGGGTCGCGGATGGCGCTCAGCGCCGCGCCGGTGCCGAATTCGCCCGCGTCGCCGTCAACCTTAAGGATCTCCGCGATTTGCCCCTGCGAGTTGATGCGGAAGGTGATCGTCACGTGCGACGAGGATTTGGGCAAAATGGCGCTATGGGAGAGGATTCCATCCCATTGGACTTGGACCGTTTCGATCAACTGTTGGAGGTAATCGCCAAACTGGCTGAAATGCGCGTCCACCCCGATCGTGCCCGCGTTGGATACGCCCACCGGCCGTTCCTGCAAGATGCCGGGCCGGACCTGGGCCAGGCGCGGACGGGGCAGCGGCTGCTGCCGGACGAGCTGCGCTGCCTTGGCGCCGACGCCGGTGGCATTCGGCGAGTTCCGGTCCCCCTCGACATACTTCTCAGCCCCGGTCGACGGCTGCGGCAGTTTGACCGCCTCGGTCCCGTAGGCTTCCGGATTGTCTCCCTGCGACTTGATGAACCCAGGCAGCGGCACCTGCTCCTTGGGATGCGTTTCACTCTGGGCGGTGGTGGTCTGCTGCTGCTGCGCCGGCGGTGCCGGCGGTGTCAGGTCGGGCTTTTGCAGCTGGCCGGTGACGATCTGGGAGTCGTTCTGAAAATCCTTTTTGCCCTCGGT
>CAZAFS010000389.1:0-3619 GCA_964484165.1 uncultured Opitutaceae bacterium
TCGAGCAGCGCGCCGAGCAGGTCGCGCATCACGAGCAGGTCGTCGCGGGTGCCGGTGACGCCGAATTTCGGGCTGCCGTGCCCGAAGATGTAGATCGCGTCGGCCGGAAACGTCTCATGCGCCTCCTCCAGCTTGGCCACCCAGTTGCGGGTGCTGGCCCCGCCGGGCCGGTCGATGTACGGATACAGGCGGTTGAACACCAGGTCGCCCATGTGCACCACATTGGCCTTTTCAAACATGATGATGGCGTCGCCGCCGGTGTGGGCCGGGCCGAAGAACTGGGCCAGGATGTTTTCATCGCCACACTCGTGCCGCCAGGCGTCGGCAAAGGTCGTGTCGGCAAACACCTGGTCGGCCAGGCTGCCCGCCTTCTCCGCCGCGGCGAACTGGAGCTTGGGCACGTTGGCCTGGGCCACGAGGGCGCGGGCGGCTGGCTTGAAGACCGGGTTGCCGCTGGTGTGGTCGAAGTGATGGTGGGTGTTGAGCACCACGTCGAGGGTGCGCCGCTCGCGCCCCGGCAGGCCGGCGAGGCACATCTCCGCCGTGTCCGGAAACTGGGTGTCGATCACGGCCAGGCCGGCGGATGAGACCAGCCAGCCGATGGTGCCGCCGCGGCCGGTGAAGATCCCGGTGTTGCGACGCAGGGGCTTGAACTCGGTGACGGGCGGCGCCGGCGGCGGCTTCGGTGGGGCCGAACCGGTCGAAGGGGCCTGGGCGCGCAGGAGGGAACGGGACAGCAGGCCGGCCCCCGCCAGCCCGGCGGTGCGCAAAAGAAAGGTGCGGCGGTTCATGCCCCGATCCTAACCCGAGGCCCTTGCGGGTGAAGAGGAAAGAATCCCCGTAACCTTTGGCAGGCCGGCCGGTTGTCCCCTATATCCAGACATGCCCCCTTTTCCCCGTGATCGCCGACGCCCTGCCAGAATTGCATGTTCAATCCTCGCCGCTCTTGGTTGAATCGGTGCTGCCAGCCGTGGACCCCCCCTCCGACCACGAACTCATGATCGCCGTGCGCGCCGGCGAGATCGATCAGCTCGGCGAGCTGTTTGAGCGCCATCACGGGCCGCTCTACGGGTTCTTTGTGCGCCTGACCGGCGATCGCAGTTCCAGCGAAGATCTGGTGCAGCTGGTTTTCTACCGCATCCTGAAATACCGCCACACCTACCGCGACGAGGGCAAGTTCTCCGCCTGGATCTACCACCTCGCCCGCACCGTGGCCGCCGACCATTTCCGGCGGAGCAATGCCGCGCCCGCCGCCACCGATCCGAACGATCTGCACGAGGTGCCGGATCAGGCGCCGCACGCGGCCGACCGCGCCGTGGCCGCCGACGACACCGCCCGCCTTCACGCCGCGCTGGCCGCGCTCGACCCCGGCCAGCGCGAACTGCTCGTGCTCGCGCGCTTCCAGCATCTCCGGCACGAGGAGATCGCGCGCCTGCTCGACATCTCCGTCGGCGCGGTGAAGGTCCGGGTGCACCGCGCCCTCAAGGACCTGCGCGACGTCTACTTCAAGCTCAGCCGCGAACAGCCCGCCTGATCCCACCCCCGCCACTTTCTCCCTCCCTCTCACTTTCACTCTCACTCTCACTTTCACTCTCACTTTCACTTTCACCACTCCCGCCATGAACTGCGAACGCATCCAGGAAAGTTTTCTCGACTACCAGGACGACCGGCTTTCGCCCGCTGCCGCCGCCGAGGTGCGCGAACACCTCAAGACCTGCCTCACGTGCCAGCGCGAATGGGCCGCCCTCCAGGAAATCTCCCTCAAGCTCGACCGGCTGCCGCCCGTCGCCCCCAGTCCGCGGCTGCGCGAACAGTTCTACGCCATGCTCGAGACTCACCGGCGCGAGGAGGCCGGCACGCGCAGCCCGTTTGTGCTCATGCGCAGCGGCCTGGACCGCTTTTTCTCCGCCCTGGTACCAGCGCGCCCCGTCTTCCAGTTCGCCCTCGCCTGCGCCATGCTGCTCCTGGGCCTGGTGGCCGGCAGCCGCTACCTGCACCCGACCGCCCCGGCGCCCGCCACCGACCCTGCCATCGTCCGGGAACTCGCGGCCCTGCGCGAGAATGTCGATTCGATGAAGCAGATGATGGTCAGCTCCTCGCAGCCGACCGGCGACCGCGTCAAGGCCGTCCTCGCCACCCTCGATCTGCAGAAAACCGACCAGCGCGTCGTCAGCGGCCTGCTCAACGCCCTCGCGTTCGACCCGAGCGTGAATGTACGCCTGTCCGCGCTCGAGGCGCTCTACCCACACGCCAATCTGCCGCAGGTGCGCTCGGCCGTGGCCGCGTCGCTGCCGCGCGAGACGTCGCCGCTGGTGCAGGTCACGATGATCGATTTCCTCGCCGGCTCCCGCGATCCCGCAGCGCTGGCGACCCTCGAAACCGTCAGCCAGACGCCCACCTACGACCAGGCCGTGCGCGACGCCGCCCGCCGCGCCCTCGCGATGCTGTGAGCCGCCCGCCCCGTTTCCCTAAAAACTCCAACCCTCAACATCCCCTATCGATGAAACCCACCCTCCGCCTCCTCCCGCTCCTGCTCGGCCTGGCCGCCGTTGCTTCCCTCGCGCCCGGCGCCGATGAGCCACGCGTCGCCGCCGAGGACGTCAATTCCGCCTCGGCGCTGCATCTCAAATTCAGCGATCCCGCCAAGCCCGGCACGGTCCGCGTGAAGCTGATGTCGGGCGATGTCACGGTCACCGCCGCCGACACCCCGGAGGTGACCGTCGTCTCCAACATCAAGCCGCGGCACAAGGACGAGAAGCGTCCCGACGGCCTCCGCCGTCTCGACTCCGAAATCACCTACAGCGCGGCGGAAAAGAACAATATCATCACCCTCTCGTTCGGTAGCGACCGAGCGGGGCCGGCGCCCGCCGGCGCCTCGGTCATTCTGACTGTACCCCGCCAGACCGCGGTCATCGTCTCCAACTCGTCCGGCGGCAAAATCACCGTGAAGGATACCGTCGGCGACGTCGAGGTGCATAACAACAACGGCGAGATCCAGCTCGACCAGATCTCCGGCGGCGCGACCGTGGAGGCAATGAACGGCGCGGTCCATGCGACCTTTGCCAAGGTCCCGGCGGACAAGCCGCTTTCATTCTCGTCGATGAACGGCGAGGTCGAGGTGCGCATCCCTGCCGACACCAAGGCCAACGTGCGCCTCCGCACCCAGAACGGCGCCATCTACACCGATTTTGACGAAAAGGCCCTGGTGACCAAAACCGAGGCCGCCAAAGTCCGCTTCGCGCACCGCATGCGCTCCACCGGCAAGGGCGACGACGACGATGAATGGAGGAGCGACGTGCATGACGCCGTCCGCGAAGCCGTCCGCACCGGCATGGAGGCGGTCCGTGAAGCCACGGCCGCGGCCCGCGAGGCCGCCCAGGCCGCCCGCGAGGGCGCCCAAGCCGCCCGCGAAGACGCCGCCAATGCGGCCGGCAAGCCGATTCCCCCGATGCCGCCAATTCCGCCGATTCCCCCGATGCCACTCATGCCGGAGGTGCTGCCCGCCTTGTCCGGCGGCAAGGTCGTCAGCGGCACGCTCAACGGCGGCGGCCCCGAAATCCAGATCGCCACCATGAACGGCACCATCACGCTGCGCAAAATGCAGCCGTGAGCCCGGCGC
>CAZAFS010000390.1:0-3604 GCA_964484165.1 uncultured Opitutaceae bacterium
CGAGCGCCGCGCCGTCAACCTGAATCCGAACTGCGGCTGGGCGCAGGGCAAGGCCGACGTGCTCTACGTGGCCGACGCCTTCGCGGTGATGCGCAAGGTCAACGAGCTCCTGGTCGCGGCGCCGGATCGCGAGGGCGGCTAGGCCCCGCGGTCGCGGCCGGGCCGCGCCGGATTGCGGTTGCGGTGGGCGCCGCCCCGTCTACAACGGCATTCCGCGCACTTTCCAGAACCATGGAGCTCCGGCATCTTCGTTACTTCGTGGCCGTCGCCGAGGAACTCCATTTCGGCCGGGCGGCGCGCCGGTTGAACATCGCCGCGTCGCCGCTGAGCCAGCGCATCCGCGAATGCGAGAAGGAACTGGGCGTGCCGCTCTTTGTGCGCACCAGCCGCAAGGTGACCCTCACGGAAGAAGGGCGCCTGTTTCTCGAACACGTCCGCCCGGCGCTGGCCCAGCTGGAAAAAGCCCACGAGGCGATCCGCGCGGCGCATCGCGGCCGGGCCGGGCGCATCGCCATCGCCGCGGTGCCCGCAGCCACCTACACCCTGGTGCCGGCCATCCTGCGGGAGTTCAACCGCCTGCGGCCGGCCGTGGACATTCGATTTCAGGAACTGAGTTCCACCCAGCAACGGGCCGCTCTGCTCGAACGGCGGATCGATGTCGGTTTCACCCGCCAGGCGGCGGCCGATCCGGCCTTGCAGGCCGCGACCCTGGCCAAAGAGCGCCTGTGCGTCGCCCTGTCCGCCGATCATCCCCGCGCCCACCAGGAGAATCTACGGCTGGGCGATCTGGCGACCGACGGATTCATCCTCTTCTCGCGCCACCTGAATCCGGAGTTCCACGATTGGATCATCGCCGCGTGCCAGGACGCGGGCTTCAGTCCGCGCGCGGCCCAGGAGGGCAACGATGTCCACACGATCCTGGCACTCGTCGCGGCCGGACTCGGCGTGGCGATGGTGACGGCGCCCCTGAAGCGGATGGCCATGCCCGGGGTGATTTTTCGCGACCTTGCGTCGGAGAACACCCGGGAGATTGAACTCTCGCTCGTCTGGCGCCGGCGCGAGCGCTCGCCGCTGGTGGAGATCTTCGTCAAGACCGCGCAAGCGGTGGCGCAAACCATGCCCTTCTGAAGGGGGCGGCGCGGCTTCCGCTCTCCTGCCGGTCGCCGACCGAGGCGGGCTCAGTCCACGAAACCCGGCACGCTCAGCGACCGGCCGTTGTCCTTGGGCCCGAGCTTGAGGATGAACGGGGCGGCGTGGACCGCCCATTCCTGCGCCTGGGGGTAACTCGCCGCGCCGGGGCCGAAACACAGCTGCAGCATGGCGGTGTTGATGACCCCGGGATTGAGCGGCACCGCGGCCATGCCGGCGGGCAGCTCCTGCGCCAGCGCCTGGGTGAGACCCTCGATCGCATACTTCGACGCGCAATAGGGCGCCACCTCCGGCGCGGTGGAGCGACCCCAGCCGGAGCTGAGATTCACGATCACGCCCTGGCCCCGCCGGATCATGGCGGGCACGAAATGCCGGACCACGTTGGCCACGCCCTTGATGTTGACGTCGATCAGCCAGGAGAATTCGTGGGCCGGCACCTCCCAGAGCCGCGCCGGGCGGTTCATCAGCGCGGCGTTGTTGATGAGCAGGTCGGGCGCGCCATGGGCCTCGATTACATGCCGGGCCCACTCCTCCACCGCGCCGTCGTCGGCCACGTCGACCACCGCGAAATCCTGCGGCGGCGGATGCTTGGCCCGCAGGCGGGCCACGTCATGGGCCGACCGGCCGCAGCCGATCACCGTGTGGCGCTCCGCCATCCACCGCTCCGCAAGGGCGAGGCCGAGTCCGCGCGTGGCACCCGTGATGACGATCTTCACCGCCCACGATTATGGCGCAAAAACCCGCGCAAGGGAAGCCGCCAGGTCTACGGTCCGCGCGACTGCAGGCTGAACTTGTTCAGGCCGGTCTTGCGGCAGACGTCCATGACGAACGTCACGTTCTTGATGGGCGTGTCCTGGTCGGCCTGGATGAGCACGGGAATGTTGCGGTCGATGTTGCGCACGGCCTGGAGCAGGCTCTCGAGCTCGCCCTCCGTGGCGGGCTTGCCGTTGAACGTCATCTTGCCCTCCTTGTCGACGGCGATGGTGACCGAGCCCTTGAACTCGTTCTTTCCCGCGGTGTCGACCTTGGGCAGGGTGATATTGAGCGTGGCCACGGTCTTGAACTGCATGGTCACGAACGCGAAAAAGATCAGCATGGTGAGCACGTCGATGAGCGGCACCAGCATCAACACCGGCTTATTGCGGCGCTTTTCGTAGAGAGCCATGGCGGGGGGACGGGCCGGGGCGGCGCGGCGTTACCGGGCGGGGGCCTCGGCCGGCGCGGCGGCGCCCGGGTGGAGCTTGGCGCGACGGCTGTTGATCCGTTCCAGCAGCGAGTCGATCTGCACGGCGTAACTCTCCACCTGGCGTTGCAGGTAGCCGCCGCCGACGAGCGCGGGGATGGCGACGGTCAGGCCGATGACCGTGGCGGAAAGCGCCAGCGCCACGCCCTTGGTGAACGCCACCGGATCCGGCAGGCCCGTGTCCGGCGCAATCTGCGAGAACACCTGCAGCAGGCCGGTGACCGTGCCCGTCAGGCCCAGCAGCGGGCCGGCCGCATAGATGACGTCGAGGTAGGGAATCCCGCGTTCCATGCGGTTGATCTCCAACCGGGCGAAAGCCTTGACCGCGTCCTCATCGTGCTCGCTGTCCTCGGCAAAATCCAGAATGCGGGCCAGCACCGAGTGTTTGCCGCCCGAATAGGGCTTGTTTTGGATGATCGCGTCGACCAGATCCTTCGGCATCACGGCGTTGTTGCGCAGGGCGTACGTCCGCTCGCAAATGATGTAGACCATCGCGACGGAGCAGATGCCCAGGGGGTAGATGAGCAGTCCCGCCCCCTTGAAGATTTCGATCAGGGCAAAAGTTGGAGGTATAAGCATGGAAGGAGAGTCTCGGGATAGACGCCTGAACCGGGAAAAGGATTCATTAATTCTTTGGACGTCAATCCCTGGCGGAACTCAGCCTGCCATGTAGGGCAGCCCGGCGGCGATCTTTTTTGCATCCGGCACCCCCTCCAACAGCTCCCCGATAGCGTCCCAGCGGCCGTGAACCAGCGCCTCCCGGGCGCTGTCGCGGAGGGACGCCTTCACCGTCTGGCCGGCGAAGCGCACCTCCTCCCGGGCCACGTCGGCGGTGAGCTCCAGGGCGGGATTGGCCTCGAGGGCCGCGGCGATGCGCTGCAGGTCGGTCCGGCCCACACTCAGGCAGGGCAGGCCGAGGGTGGTGCAGTTGCCGAAAAAGATTTCGGCGAAACTCTCGGCGATGACCGCCTTGAACCCGTGCTTCTGGATCGCCTGCGGCGCATGTTCGCGCGAGCTGCCGCAGCCGAAATTCGCGCCGGACAGCAGGATCGTCGCGCCGCGGAAGCGGGCGTCATTCAGCGGATGCGCCCGGGACGAGCCATCGGCGTGGTGCCGGACGTCAAAGAAGAGGTATTCGCCCAGACCGTCGAAGGTGACGCACTTCATGAAGCGCGCCGGGATGATGCGGTCGGTGTCGATGTCGTTGCCGGG
>CAZAFS010000391.1:0-3577 GCA_964484165.1 uncultured Opitutaceae bacterium
TCTCGGAGAGCATCTGGTACTTGGCGGTCTCGACGACGCCGACGACCTCGGTCCAGGGCCCGTCGCGCGTCCACCGCAGCCGCTTGCCGATCGGATTCTCCCCCGGCCAGCAGAGATTGGCCAGCGCCTGGTTGATCACGGTGACCCGGGGGGCGGACGCGGTGTCGGTTTCGGCCAGAACGCGCCCGCGCACCATCCGCAGGCCCAGCATCGGGATGAAACCGGCGTCGACCCGGTTGTAGGACACCATGGCGTTGCCGTCCTTCATCCGCGCGGGAGGGTTTTCGGGCCAGACCTCGCGATTCCACCCGTAGTAATCGAAGGGCACGTGCTGGGTCAGTCCGGCGGCCTCGACGCCCGGGAGCGCGCGCACCTGCTTCAGCAGCTGGCGGCAAAACTCCTCGCCGCGCGCCTCCGTGTAGCCCTGCAGGCCGAGATCATAGGAAAGCATGAGCAGATGGTCGGTGCGGAAGCCGAGTTGGATCGCGCGCGCCCGGTGCAGGCTTTGCAGGAACAAGCCGGCCCCGATCAACACCACGAGGGAAAAGACGACCTGGCCGACGACCAGCAGGTCGCGCAGCCGATGCTGGCCCGTCGTCACGCGCCGGCCGGTGCCGGCCTTCAGGCCTGCCGCCAGGTCGACGCGCGACGCCCGCAGCGCCGGAACAAGGCTGCAGATCACGGCGGCGAAGAGCGAAATCGCGGCGGTGAAGAGATGGTCCCGCAGCGCCGGCTGGTAATCGAGGTTGAGAGGAATGCCGGCATCGAAGGCGAAGGCGAAACGCATGATCAGGCCCCCCGTCCAGGCGGCGATCAACCACCCCACCACGCCGGCCATCGCGGCGAGCAACAGGCTCTCCGCCAGGACCTGCCGGATCAGGCGCCAGCGGCTCGCGCCGAGCGCCGCGCGGAGCGTGAACTCCGGCTGCCGCGCGAGCGCGCGGGCGAGCATCAGGTTGGCCACGTTGGCGCAGGCGATCAGCAGCACGAGGGCCACGAGGCCCAGGAACAGGGCGGCGAATACCAGCGTGAAATCGGCGATGGCGGGATCCGGGCGGGCGCGGGTTTCGGGCAGCGCCAGAACCGTCGATTCCGCGTGCTTGTGGCTGTCGGGATATTCGTGAGCGAGTTGCCGGCCGACCACCTGCAACTCGGCGCTGGCCGTGGCGAAAGTCGCGCCCGGCTTGAGTTTTCCGATCACGTACCACGCGCGGAATCCCCGCGCTGCCAGCTGCCGCGCGCCGTCGGGGGAGAGGGTGTCCGCCGCGCCCGTCGGCACGAAGGCGCTCATTTCCAGCATCAACGAGAATCCGTCGAATCCTTCGCGCGCCACTCCGACGACAGAGAACGGCCGGCCGTTGAGCAGGATCGTCCGGCCGACGATGGCCGGGTCGCCGCCGAAGTGATTCCGCCAGTATCGATACGTCAACACGGCGACCGCCGGGCCGCCCTTGTCCTCGCCATCGGCGGGCACGAGCGTGCGACCCAGCGCCGCCGGCACGCCGAGGGCGGCAAACGCATTGGGCGTGACCACCTGAATCCAGGCGCGCTCCGGCGACTTGCCCTCGGAGCTGAGGTGCGCCGCTTCGAAGGTATAGGCCATCACGCTGGAAAAGCTGGTGATGCGCGCCCGATAGTCTTTGAAGTCGGGAAACGAGACGTTTTGCAGCATGGACCACCCGGTGACGCGTTCGATCACCAGCGCGAGGCGGTCGGCCTCCGGCACCGGCAGCGGCCGCAGGAACATTGCGCCGAACAGGCCGAAGATGTTGGCGTTGACCGCGACGCCGAACGCCAGCGTCAGCACCACGACGACGGTGAAGCCGGGGGTTTGGGCGAGCGAGCGGGCGGCGTATTTGAAATCTTGCATGGGAGCAAAAAACGGGGCGGGACGGAGCGTTCGCTACGCGGCTCGGGTTCAGCCACCGGTCGGAAGCTGAAAAGAAAGCTGGATTGCCATTGGGAAGTGCATCGCCCGTGCCAGTCCATGGGATCGAAGCAACCTATTGGCCCTCAAATGGAAAGAATCTTGACCCGGATGGGCCAATCATGGCCGGTACCCACCGTTGGGATTGCGGCATCCCGGGATCGGGACGGCCCGATGACCGAAACAATTCCGGCCGGAACCGCGATTTTGCCGATCTTCAGGCGAGGAGTTTGACGAACCGCCAGACCCAGCCGCTGGGCAGCCGGGCGAACGGAATGCGGCCGAGCGCGAGGGCTCGGGCCAGGCCGGCCGGCCGTTCGCGGAAGCGGCGCGCGAAGGCCCGCGCGCTGCGGCAGGTGAAGAATCGCGCCAGCCAGCGGCCGAGCCGCGGCCGCCCGGGCAGCTGTTCGCGCGCGATGCGCAGGCGCAACAGGTGCATCTGCCGCAGCATGACCGGCCACTGCGACTCGGTCCATTGGCCCGTCGACACGCGGTAGAACGCGCCGATGGCGCGCACGACCTCGACCGGACCGGCTGCGGCGAGCCGGTACCAGAATTCGTAGTCCGCCAGCGGACCCCAGCGCGAATCGAAACCGCCGAGCCGCAGGCCGAGTTCGCGCGGAAACAGCACGCCGGGAAAGGGCGTGAACGAGCTTTTGAGGAAATACACCGGCGGATAGGGGCGCACGGCCGGCTGGCCGGTGTAACGCGGCAACGCCGGCGGCGTGGCGCCCTGCACGACCACGGAGCAGACCGCGCCGAGGCCGTCGCGCAGCCGCGGCGCCACCGTGTCGAGATACCAGGGATAGAGCGTGTCGTCCTCGTGCAGGATCATGACCCAGCGGCCGCGGGCGTGTTGCAGGCACCGGTTCCAATTGCCGACGCCGCCCAGCGCAGGGTGATTCTGATAAAGGCAGAAGCGGTCGGCCGGGAACTCCGCCACGACGGACGCCGTCTCCGGCCGCCCGCCGTCGTCGCACACGACCACCTCGTAATCGTGGCCGCCGTGCAGCGCGGCCAAGCTGGCGAGGGTTTCGCGCAACAGGTGCGGCCGCTGGAACGCCGGCACGCCGAACGTGACAAGCGGCGCGTCGCGGCGGCGGCCCCGCACCGGCTCCTCGTTCAGGGCGGGCAGGCTCATGAATGGGGGGCGCCGGGGCCGGCCAGCAGGTCGCGGACGGCGGCAAAGACCTCGTCGACCGTCAGCCGGCGCACACAATAGCTGCGGTAGGAGTTGCCGGGCACGCAGACGCCGGGGGCGACGCACTCGCGGCAGGGCAGCGGCGGCTGCAGCAGCCGGTGCCGGTCGCCGGCCGGTCGCCACAGCGCCAGGTTTTGCGAGCCAAACAGGGCCACGACGGGCGTGCCGACCGCGGCGGCGATGTGCATCGGGCCGCTGTCGTGGCAGAGCATTCCGTCAAACTGCGCGGCCAGCGCGGCGAAGAGCGGCGCCTCCAGCGGGTGTTTGATCGCGGCCGGCGTGCTGCGCGTCCGGCGCCGGAGGTCGGCGATGAGATGCCGGTCGCCCGGTCCGCCGACCAGGACCACGTGGGCGCCGAGCTCCGCCTGGGCCCGGTCGCACACCGCGGCGAAATGCTCGAGCGGCCAGAGCCGGCAGGGACTGCGGCTGCCGGGATGCACCAGCAGCCG
>CAZAFS010000392.1:0-3575 GCA_964484165.1 uncultured Opitutaceae bacterium
TGGGCTGGACCCGCCCGGTTCGTTCCCTGCTGGCCGCCGGCGAGGGATACCTCGACCGCCTCCTGTGTGTGGTGGGCGCGGTGCTGTTCTCGCAACTGCCGGAGTTCATCCAGCAATACCTGCAGCGACTGGGCGGGCATCTCGACGAGGCCCGTCGTCAGCTCGAGCAGTTCCGGGAGGTGGCGGCGAAATCGAATTTCACCCTCGACGAGTTCATCGCCCGGACCCTGGGCAGCACCGAACCGACGGTGGCGCGGCTTGGCGGGGTCATGCGCGAGACCATGGCGCGGGTGGACGCGCTCGCGGTGGCGGATGCCGCGATCCGGCAGGCGTCGATCGTCACCCGGCCGTTCGTTTTCCTGCGGCACCTCGACTTTTCGATCGCCCGGGCGACCTGGTCGATCTTCAGGCCGGCGGTGCCGACGACGCTGGAGGGTCTGGTCTATGCGGCCGCCGGGGTGCTTCTGGCGCTCGCGTTCTACCATGGCGGCGTGAGGGCGCCCGTGCGCCGGGCCCTGCGTCGCCGGGCGGCGCGGCGGGCCCTGGCGGCGGAGGCGCCGCGGGCGGAAGCCGGCGGAAGCGACCGCCCGGTGTAGCCGCATGGTGGCTGAAGGCGGGCGCCAGGCGGAGCCACGCATCCGGCCGCCGGGTGGGGTCCCGGCCGGCCGCTGATCGCCGCGCCAGCGGCCGCGCACCGGTCGACTCAACCGTGGAGATACTGGTTGAGCAGATTCTCCAGGTACTCCTGATGGCCGCTGCGGAGGATGGGCTCGCCGAGCTTGAACGCGATTTTCTCGAGCGCCTTGAAACCCACCTTCCCCGACTCGATGTCGCGGCCGAAACCGCTGTCGTAGCTGTGGTAGCGGGCGGCGACGAATTGCGTGAACTTTCCCTCGGCGAGGATGCGGCGCGCGAGCTTGAAGGCCAGCGCGTAGGCGTCGAACCCGCCGATGTGGGCGTAGAACAGGTCCGCGAGGTCGGTGGACGGGCGGCGCAGTTTGGCGTCGAAATTGAACCCGCCCGAATGAAGGCCGCCGGCGCGCAGGATCGAGACCATGGCGAGCGTGAGTTCCTTGACGTCGGTGTTGAACTGGTCGGTGTCCCAGCCGAGCAGCAGGTCGCCAGTGTTGGCGTCGATCGAACCGAGCAGGCCGTGGGCGGCGGCCGTGTCGATCTCGTGCTGGAACGTGTGCCCCGCCAGCGTGGCGTGATTGGTTTCGATGTTGAACTTGAAATGTCGGTCGAGGCCGTGGGTTTTCAGGAACGCGATGCCGGCGGCCACGTCGAAATCGTACTGATGCTTGGTCGGCTCCTTCGGTTTTGGTTCGATGAGGAACTGGCCCTTGAAGCCGATGGCCCGGGCGTGATCGACGGCCATGTGCATGAACGCGGCCAGGTGCGCCTGCTCGCGCTTGAGGTCGGTGTTGAGCAGCGTTTCGTAACCCTCGCGCCCGCCCCAGAAAACGTAGTTCTCCCCGCCGAGTTCCCGGGTGACTTCCAGCGCCTTCTTCACCTGGGCGGCGGCGTAGGCGAAAACGTGGGCGTCGGGATTGGTGGCGGCCCCGCACATATAGCGCGGATTGGAGAAGAGGTTGGCCGTGCCCCACAGGAGCTTCACGCCGGTGGCCTTCTGCAACGCCTTCGCGTGGGCCACGAGTTGGTCGAGGTTGCGGTTGGACTCGGCCAGACTGCGGCCCTCGGGCGCGATGTCGCGGTCATGGAAGCACCAGAACGGCGCCTGAATCTTCACGAAAAACTCGAACGCGGCGTCCATGCGCGTCCGGGCGATGGAGAGGGGATCGCGGCCGCGCTCCCAGGGCCGGACGATGGTGCCGGGACCGAAGGGATCGGAACCGACGCCCCGGAAGGAGTGCCAGTAGGCGATGGAAAAGCGGAGGTGATCCTTCAACCGCCGCCCGTCGATGAGCTCGTCCGGATGGTAGTGCTTGAACGCGAGTGGATTCTCCGATTTCGGCCCTTCGTAGGGGATCGGGGGGATTTGGGCGAAGTGAGCCAGGGTTTTTTTCATGAGAGACGGCACCAAGGCCGTAGTGCATAATGGCGCGGCCACCGAAAACGAGATCGAATTCGTGAGAACATTAGAGCACGGGCCCGCGCGCCGGCCCGGCCCAACAAAAACCCCGCGGTGGTTCGCGGGGCTGCAGCGGGATCCGCCCGGGGTCCGGCGGGGCGTCCGCCTTACTTGGAGAGCTGGGTTTTTAGGAACTCGACGCTGCCCCGGATGGCGTCGTCCTGCTCCATCATGTTCTCCACCGTCTTGCAGGCGTGGATGACCGTGCCGTGGTCCCGGCCGCCGAACGCCTCGCCGATTTCCTGCAGGGAGTGTTTGGTGAGCTGCCGGGCCAGATACATGGCGATCTGCCGGGGCATGGCGATGTTGGCGGGCCGCCGCTTGCTCGTCATGTCGCTGTGCCGGATCTGGTAGTGGTCGGCCACGCGCTTCTGGATGGTCTCGAGGGTGAGCTGATTCTGCGCCTGCTCCATCAGCACGTCCTGCAGGAGCATTTCCACGGTGGGCAGGTCGAGGGGCTTGTTGGTCAGCGCGGAATAGCTGGCCACCTTGATGAGCGCACCCTCGAGGCGGCGGATGTTCTTGGAGATGTGCTGGGCGATGAAATTGATCACCGCCGGCGGGACGTCGAATTTCAGGCTGGCGGCCTTGGTGCGGAGGATGGCGACGCGCGTCTCGAGGTCGGGCGACTGGATGTCAGCCACGTAACCCCACTGGAAGCGGGAGACCAGCCGCGACTCCAGCTTGGCGATCTCGCTGGCCGGCCGGTCGCTGGTGAGGACGATCTGCTTCCCCGACTCGAAGACGTCGTTGAAGGTGTGGAAGAATTCCTCCTGGATGCGCTCCTTGCTGCTGAGGAACTGGACGTCGTCGAGCAGGAGCACATCGACGTTGCGGTACCGCTGGCGGAACCGGGTGAGACTGTTCTCCTGCAGGGCCTGGATGAATTCGTTGGTGAACTTCTCGGTGGAGAGGTAGGCGACCTTGGCTTCGGGGTTGTTGCGCAGGATGCTGTGCCCGATGGCGTGCATCAGGTGCGTCTTGCCGAGACCGGTGTCGCCATAGACGAACAGGGGATTGAAGGCCTGGGCCGGCGCCTGCGCCACGGCGAGGGCGGCGGCGTGCGCCAACTGGTTGTTGGCCCCCACGACAAAATTCTCGAACGTGTTGCGGGGATTGAGCAGACCCGCATAGGGACTCTTGTCGTCATAGCGGCCGGTCCGGCGCGGCGTGGCCCGCATGCGGGCGTGGTGCGGCAGGGGCGACTGGCTGTCGCTGGTGCCGTTGCCTCCCGGCACGGTCCCGGCCGCCGGTTTGGCGGCGGCGGGCTGGTAGACCTTCAGGGCCACGTTGATCAGGCGCCCGGCGGTGAGGCGGAGGCGCTGGGTGATGAGATCCAGATAGTTGTCGTGGATCCAGATGGCAGCGAAGTCGTTAGGCACGCCCAGCGTCATCGAATCCTCCGTCGTTTCGAGGCAGACGATGGGCTCAAACCACATCTGGAAGACATCCTCAGGGAAAAGCCCTTTGAAGTCACATTTGA